>NZ_CP023777.1:5055000-5279921 GCF_002557795.1 Chitinophaga caeni
TCGTAGCCAAGGCAAATCATACTATGGTTTCGGTTATTCAACCGACATCGTAAGCGCTAGCGTGAATGCTTACGTGGATGCATTAAACAAAATATTCTAGCCGAGAGAAATCGCGGAAATATAATCTATGCACAAAATGAGGCTGTCCTAATTAGGGCAGCTTTATTTTTTTGGTGCATCCTTATTACCGCCAATTCCCTTACCGGCCCACCCACCGGGAAATCAGTCCGGACAAAGGCAACTTGAGAGAAACATTTCTTCTACATCAATTACTAAATGCAGGCTTCGATGTATATAAACCTACAAGAGGTGATTTTTTGTTGATAATATAACTATCGAAGCCGGTGGTAAAAATAAACCCTCCAAACAAGTCAACGACACAGCATCTTACCTAATAGCAGCAGATGATATTGAAACAGGGTTTAATGCCAAAATTCCATTTTGGATGTTCGGTTTATTATATTGACTGAATGAAGTTTACCCGGAAAGTATCACCACGGTACGATTAAAAACTAAAATGGTATCGTTCTTGCAGTAACCGCACATCATCAGGACAATATTTGTACTAATAAGAGGGCGCCCAAGATGATATATAATAAGTTGCTGAAAATCAAGCAAAGCAACCTTACCCCGGGTCTGGATGCTGTAAGGTAATAAGCACCGTAACAGGAAGCTACCAACACAAATCCATACCAATTGGGCTGTTCACTACAAAAAAATAAGATGATGATCGAAATGGACAAAACCACCCATTCTACGAATAAAACTTTACCAAAGTATTGTTTGACGTTGCTGGGCCCGGGTGTAGGATTAGTTGCAGAGTTAGACGATGCCATAAGCGTTTGCTTGTAACTAAATGTAACTAAATAAATAGGATTCCCCAAGGGTTAATTCCCCTCTATCCAAAAAGGCCCCATCCTTTGCTGCGTTTACCCGATTATTCACATTAGAAACTGGTAATATATTACTTGCTGTAAAAAATTTAACTTGCAGCCAATTTAAAAATCTACAAAACCTATGCAGATGAAAAAAATTCTGAAGCGTGTTTTAATTGTTTTCTTGATTCTTATTGCCATTATCATCGCGATTCCTTTCCTGTTTAAAGGGAAAATTATCAGCATGGTAAAGGCTGAATTGAATAAGAATGTCAATGCCAAGATCGAATTTGATGATATCGATATCAGCTTGATCCGCCATTTCCCAAGGCTGGCTGTGGCTATCGAGGACTTATCAGTCGTGAACTTGGCTCCCTTCGAGGGCGATACCTTGGTGTCTGTCCGCAAAATAGATATGGCGATGAACTTGATGAGCGCCATCAAGGGGGATCATATCGAAATTTACAAGGTAAATATCGAGCAACCCAGGGTACATGCCATCATCAATAAAGAGGGTTTGGCTAACTGGGATATCAGCAAACCGAGCGAAGATTCCAGCGCTACGGAAACGGCAGATACCACTAGCAGTAATCTTCAGTTGGACTTACAGAAATACAGTATCGAAGACGGATATGTAGTGTACAACGACCAGGAAGGTGATATGATTTTGATCGTCAATGACCTGGACCATGAAGGTTCCGGCGATTTTACACTGGATAATTTTGTGCTAAATACCCACACTACCATCGGGGGTATTAATTTCAGTATGGGTATTGTTCCATATTTGGTTAATACAAAAGCCAGTCTTGATGCTGATATCAACATCGATAACAAAACTAGCACCTATTCCTTTAAAACAGATCAACTGAAGTTGAACAATCTTCAACTTGCCACGGAAGGGTTTGTTAAAATGGTCGATCCAGCCATTAACATGGATATAAAATTCAACGCGCCATCTACGAAATTCAAGGATTTATTATCGCTCGTTCCGGCTGTATTTTTACAGGATTTCAACGATATAAAAACGGATGGTAAAGCTAGCTTTGAAGGCTATGTAAAAGGTGATTATACCGATAACAGCCTACCGGCATTCGGCATTCAAATGCAGGTCAAAGACGGGTTCTTCCAATACCCCGATTTGCCGAAACCGGTAAAAAACATTCAACTGGCCCTAAATGTGGCCAATCCTGGTGGTGATGCCGATCAAACCGTGATTAACTTGAGCCAAGCTCACTTGGAATTTGATCAAAGTCCCATCGATCTGCGCATGTTGATAAAAACCCCGGTATCGGATATGTACCTGGACGCGGCAGCCAAAACCAATCTTGATTTATCCAAAATCAACCAATTTGTCAAGTTAGATCAAGGTACTGCCCTGCAAGGTTTGCTAGACGCAGATATACAGGCAAAAGGACATATGAGTTCCATCGAACAGGAGAAATATGATCAATTTTATGCCGCGGGCGCCATCAAATTGCAGCAAATGCTTTACAAGAGCAAGGATTATCCCGGTGGAGTTAAGATTAACACTTTCTCCATGTTATTCAATCCTAAAAATGTAAAAGTGTCGGAATTATCAGGAAACTACCTCGGTACCAACTTTAAAGCAAATGGTGAACTGGATAACCTGCTTGCATACGTATTTAAAAATAAAGCATTGGAAGGGAAACTGTCCGTGAGCGCCGATCAATTAGATCTTGATAAATTCATGGCAACGGGCAGCGAATCAACTCCGCAAAAGACCACGGAAACAGCTCCAAGCCCGGACGGTCCATTCGTGGTACCGAATAATCTTGATTTCACTTTAAATGCAAATGTTGATAAAGTTCATTATGACAAGTTAGATCTTACAAACCTTTCCGGCGCCTTAAAATTGAAAGACGAAACGGTTTATATGCAGGACATTAAGGCAAACGGTTTGGAAGGTAATATAAAGATCAACGGAACATATTCGACTAAAGAAAGTAAAACCACCCCTGACATCAACTTATCATACGACGTTCAAAACCTGGATATTCAAAAGACTTTCCTTGCTTTCAACACCGTGCAGAAATTGATGCCGATAGCACAATTCCTTTCCGGTAAAATTTCATCTTCTCTCAAGATGGAAGGCAAATTGGGAGAGGATATGAGTCCTATATTAAATACCCTTTCGGGGGATGGTACCTTGTTTTTAATCCAAGGAGTTTTGAAGAAGTTTGAACCCGTGGATCAACTGGCCAGCCAATTAAATATTTCACAACTGAAAGACATTTCCGTAAGGGATATCAAGAACTATTTTGCATTTGAAAATGGTCGCGTAACAGTGAATCCGTTCAGGATCAAAACTAATGGACTGGATATCCTGGTGGGCGGTTCACACGGATTTGATCAATCTTTAGATTATACCTTGCAATTAAATGTGCCGAGAAGCGTAATCGGCAGCCAAGGGAATGCATTCATCAACAACTTAGCATCACAAGCAAAAAGTAAAGGCGTCCCGGTAAATATTAGCGACAGTGTGCACTTGCAAGTAGCCATGGGTGGAAATATTTTGAAGCCATCGATCAAAACGGATCTCAGGGAAACTACGAATGCGCTTGCAGACAATCTTAAAAACCAAGCAACCGCGATGGTGCAAGAAAAAGTAGAAGAGTCGAAAAAAGCCTTGCAAGATTCATTGAACCAGGTTAAAAAAGAGGTAGGTAACGCGGTAAAAGACCAAATCAAAGATCAACTTTTAGGTAAAAAAGATACCGATTCAACGAAAACTACGGAAAACTCCAAGGATAAAGTTGAGAAGACATTGAATAATACTTTGAAAGGCTTATTGAATAAAAAGAAAAACACTGCGGATACAAGTAAATCAAAATAGATTATTTTCGTAAGGCCGGTTCTAAGGAAACGGCCTTACTCTTACCGGTAATCGCCTTAGCAACAATCGTGGCACGTTGCTTGTTAACATTTAAAAGAAACCCCCTATATGATGTCCGCGATTCTTCATAACAC
The DNA here is from genome assembly GCF_002557795.1 of Chitinophaga caeni. Classification (NCBI taxonomy): domain Bacteria; kingdom Pseudomonadati; phylum Bacteroidota; class Chitinophagia; order Chitinophagales; family Chitinophagaceae; genus Chitinophaga; species Chitinophaga caeni. Next base: position 5,058,864 of record NZ_CP023777.1, read on the forward strand.
CTTTTTCAATGCAAGCCTGGTAGCCGGGATACTGATGATGCTATTTAGTTTCATCATAAGGAAATTTCCGCCGAGAACGATGAAATCATGGTATGGCTACCGTTCTTACTTATCTACCCACAATCAAAAGATGTGGGATGAAGGCAACCGCTACTTTACCAGGTCAGCTCAAACTTTATCCTGGATATTGATCCCTTGGGGATTCTTAGCTGCGCTGCTTTTTTCAACCCAGAGTAAATTTTTCATGTATGTAACGATCGTGCCGGTGGTGGTAGGAATTTTATATATCTGCGGCGCCACGGAATGGAGGTTACAAAAAATGCTGAAACCAGGTGAAAACGAATATATTAACCAGGAAGGGACCGACTACCCCAATTGAAATTAGCTTGGCGATAAAAAAAGGCTCACTTAGCAGTGAACCTTCCTGGTATTAATTATTTTCTTGCGTTTTTATGACGATTAGCCCTTGTTTCTCCCGCTAAAAATATGTTTTTCAGCATGGTAAGAAGAACGCACCAATGGACCGGCTTCCACGTAATCGATTCCCATATTGTAACCGATTTCACGTAATTCCGCAAATTCATCCGGATGAACGAACCGCAGTACGGGAAGATGTTTCGGCGTTGGTTGTAAATATTGACCTAAGGTGACAACATCGCAACCGTTATCATGCAAATCTTGCATGGCTTGGATAACCTCTTCTTTAGTTTCTCCCAAACCGAGCATGATACCGCTTTTAGTACGCATTCCGCCTTCTTTAAGCCTGCGGATTACTTCTAAACTGCGGTGGTATTTCGCTTGTATACGTACCTTTTTAGTAAGTCTTTCCACGGTTTCCAAGTTGTGAGACACTACTTCCGGCGCCACCTCGATTATCCTTTGCAGGTTTTCCCATTGCCCTCTAAAATCGGGGATCAGGGTTTCCATCGTCGTACCGGGATTTAAGTTTCTCACCGCATTCACGGTATTGGCCCAGATGATAGAACCGCCATCTTTCAATTCATCACGATCTACGGAGGTGATTACGGCATGTTTAACTTTCATTAGGTAAATAGCTTCTGCAACACGCTGGGGTTCATCCCAATCCACCGGTTCCGGGCGACCAGTTGCCACGGCACAGAACCCGCAGCTACGTGTACAAACATTTCCTAATATCATGAATGTTGCCGTACCGGCGCCCCAACATTCACCCATGTTAGGACAGTTACCACTTTCGCAAATGGTATGTAATTTATGGGTATCGACTAAATTCCGTACTTGTCTATAATTTTCACCGATTGGCAGCTTAACGCGCAACCAGTCTGGCTTTTTCACTCTTTGAACGGCAGGTTCAGCCGCTACTACAGGTAATTCTTGCATCGCAAATCCTTTCTTTATAATATGCAAAGTTACTTACTTATTCCAACGCTTCCCAAATTGTATACCGAGATAAGCATTGAGGAAGAATTTTTTATCTTCTTCCAGTACCATGATATCGATGGTTTTCGTGTAATAAGCCGCGTTCACACCCACTTCCAAGGCAGACACAACATGATTGAACCTGGCCCAATCAAATCTGACACCTAATTTGGCATGTAATCCGGGCACCAAAGTTACGTATTCCCAACCTCTTGTAAAACCACCGGAACCATAAATATTACCGGGATCTGTAAATAGATCCGCAGTTTCGGGGGTGTAATGAATATACCGGCGTTGGTTATATGTAGAATCTAGTACATCTAAAACATAGGGCTTTAATAAACCCAGGGAAATCCCACCATAATATATACCTTGAATCTCAACACCTTGTTTATAAGCTTTTCCTCCAATAAGTCTACGAATACCGTAACCGATATTCACGGGATAAAAATTATTCTTTTTACCATAAAAATATGAGGAGCTAGTCAAACCGAAACCATCTGAATATAATAAGGAAGTCTTGTCTTGTTTGGGATGCTTGATTTCAGAGAACTCCAACTGGAAATAACGCACTTTATCGCGATTTTTACGGTAGGCAAGCTCTAAAAAACCGCTCCAGCCGTTGGTATTCAATCGGCCACCTATTGAAAACTCGCGTTCATACATATTCTCCCCTTCTTCCATTTCGCTAAACAGGGATATTCTTTGAAGTCGCTTGGCTTCCTTTTCTTTTCTTTTCTGCTCGCGGCTATCGTTTTGAGCATAAACCGCGGAGCCGGCAACTAAGAGTAAAAGGAGTAAAGTTATTTTTCTCACAGTATAGTATGATTATATTATTATAAACGTAAGATTATAAATTATGTTTTACAGCTATACAAACGTACAGGATTTTATGCTTATTCTATTAAATAAATATACGGGAAATACTAACTGCATCATGAATTTTCCCAGGTGATTCGCAAAACATGGCTTATCCTTAAAAATAAGTTTATTTTGTAGCAAAATCAATCGCGATGCAAACATCAGAAATCATTTACCAGGGGGAATTAAGAACTGTAGCGACCCACTTGAAATCAGGCTCCGTTATTGAAACTGACGCGCCCTTGGATAATCATGGCTTGGCAGAAAGATTTTCACCGACGGATCTCGTGGCCACGGCACTTGGCTCTTGTATGCTTACTATCATGGGCATCAAGGCAAGGGACAATCAATGGAAAATTGAAGGCACCCGCGTTAGCATAGAAAAAATTATGGGCACGGAGCCGAGAAGGATTATCCAGGTAAACGTGGTGATGAATATGCCGGAAGGTCACGGGCTCGATGAAAAAGCACGTACCATTTTGGAAAGAGCCGCCCTAACCTGCCCCGTGGCAAAAAGCATTCACCCGGATATCGTGCAACAAGTGACTTTCAACTGGTAGTCACAGATTTATTGTCACGGATTATGATGGATTACAAGATTTCACGGATTATATGCTTGGTTTGTTGAGGACATGACCCCGAAGGGTCATATCCACGGATGATAAATGATATAAAATGATGAGTCAATCGATATAAAATAATAAATCAATTAAAAAATCCGTGAAATCTTGTAATCCATCACAATCCCTGGCCCATGAGTTTTATGCCGATTGCGCAATCCAGGCAACGTTTATGATCGCAATATTGCTTCTTTAATTCGATCAATGCCTGTGAATTCAGGCCGGAGTCTATTTTTAATCCGGCAGATTGCCATCCGCGGGTAATTTTATTATCCTCTCCCTGGATTTGATCGGCCCAATGCAATGCTTTCTCCTGCAAAGCGGCCACCCCGCGCTCTTTGCCATATAAGTACATCAAGGGCAATACCGCGTTCAGGATCATGGTTTGCATAAACTGGGGACCCGGTTTCGGCGTTTTGGGACTAATTTTATCAAACCTATAGTGATCTTGCCAATACCCGGGCAAATCTACTTTCAAAAAATCGATGCAATCCTGCAAGCCATTAAACCTTAATATCCTTGAAAACATTCTTGGTCTTTGGTGGAATAAAGCAACTAGAACGGCCATCCTATAAGTCGGGAATGCCGTGGGACGCATCCTGAGCCATTTCCAAGAATGCGCATTCATCGGTGGTTCCAAATGATGCTTGTGAAACAAATAAGCATGCAAAGCCTGTAATTCCGAGGGGAACTCTTCCGACCATTCACCTCGTAACAACCCCGCTTGCCCGAAAATTAATGCGGATAGTTCCATCGGCTTCCACTGGTATTTTTGCAATACCTCGTAAGGACAAATCCCTGTCAGCATTTCGAAAGCGAATTGATTCACCGGAAAACCCAATCCCTGGGCAACAGCCCGGAAACAGACTGCCTCCCAATCATAGTCGGCTTGCAGCCACCAGGTACGAAATACGGTCATCTTACGCTCCCAACGCTCAATCATCAAGCGCTCCAGCCATGCAAACCAGGTTATTCGGGGTATTTTGGTGAGCATATTTTCACACGGAACAAATACCGGGGTTTCCATCAACATGGAATAACGATCGAGCAGGATATTAGGAATCCTGTGCTGTAAACATAAAGTTGGAATATTGGGCAATGGCAGCGCCACATCTTCCAAATAAATTACGTGCAAGATGATATCCTTGTAGAGCGGATCTTTTCCATGCCGGTGCTTTAACCAATCGGAGCTTCTCAAATGCAACTCGATATTCCCGGCCCATTCGATGCCGTTCCAACGGATACGGGCAGCTGTAAAATCGGGGCCCGCGTCCAGGTTGTGTATTCCGGGACTAATAATTTGCAAGGGCTCACCCGCAACGGTTTTTAAATCCTGCTGCTGATACATGCCAAATTTCCAAATATATTGCAGCAATGCTTCGGTTAACAAAGGGTTTATTTCCATAACAATAGATTACACAAACAATGAATCGATTTCAAAAAAAACAGAATTTACGGAAGTTTTGGAAGAAGATTTGGAAAATTGGTTGAAGTTCTATTAACTTTGCACGCAGTTCTTAAACATTACTTATCCAGAAAGGCTGAGGGACTGGCCCTTTGAAGCCTTAGCAACCATTCCAAGCATAGCTTGAAATAAGGTGCTAATTCCGGCTCCGGTATACCCGGGGGTAGATAAGTTGGCAGACAAAATTATTTAACAAGCAATCAGCATAAATTTTTGAGCTCTTCCAACCGGAAGGGCTTTTTTTTTGCCACCTTCCCTATCAATACTCCCGGACCTTGCCATTTAGAGATTTGCTGTTTAATAGCTATTCGCAACATTTTTAAAACAACTTGAACAAGTAGCATGAAACCATCCACACAATTGATCCACAGTATCCCGGTAGATGAATTGACGGGTGCCATCTCGGTTCCTATTTATCAAACATCTACTTACGTACAAGAATCGCCCGGTATCAACAAGGGGTTTGAATTTTCCAGGGCCAACAACCCTACCCGTAAGGTGTTGGAAGATATCATCTGCAACCTGGAAGAAGGGCATGCCGGCTTTGCATTTGCCAGTGGTATGGCTGCCATTGACGCGGTATTGAAATTGTTGAAATCCGGCGATGAAATCATGGCCGTTGAAGATACTTACGGGGGCATTTTCTCCATCTTCAACCATATGTTCGAGCGCTTCGGAATCAAGGTAAATTTCGTGGACATGTGCGATACGGATAAAATTTTGGAAAACATCAACTCCAAAACCCGGATCATTTGGTTAGAATCTCCTACAAACCCAACGTTGAAAGTTGCGGATATTAAATCGATCGGTAAGATTGCCAAGCAGCACGATATACTGCTGGTGGTGGATAACACTTTTGTAACGCCATTGTTACAAAAACCCATCACGCTGGGAGCTGATATCGTGATTCATAGCGCCTCTAAATTTTTGGCGGGGCATAGCGATGTGTTAGCGGGCTTAGTGGTGGTGAATAATAAATCATTGGCTGACCAGGTGAAATTTAACCAAAATATTTCAGGTAGTATATTAAGTCCTTTTGAAGCATGGTTAACCATCCGTGGAATAGAAACACTTTCCCTCAGGCTGGAAAAACAATGTGCCAACTCAATTGCCATTGCCAACTGGTTAGCCGAACATCCGGCTATAGACAAGGTGTTTTACCCCGGATTAGCTTCCCATAAAAATCATCACATCGCCCGCAAACAACAGAAAGGTTACGGCGCTGTCATCAGTTTCAGTTTGAAGGAAGACCAGGTAAAAAATGCAATCAGGATCGTAAATAGCACCAAGTTGTTCAAACTTGCCGAAAGTTTCGGAGGTGTGAAGAGTATGCTGAACCATCCGGTTACAATGACACATAGAAATATCCCGGAAGAGTTTCGGAAAAAAGCGGGATTGCAAGATTCATGTATCAGGTTATCCGTGGGAATAGAAGATGCGGAGGATTTGATCAACGATTTAAAACAAGCATTAGATAAATTAAACCAACCAATAGGAAAACAAATTACAGTTCTACAATAACAATGGAAAAGAAGATTATCAACTTAGGCATTTTTGGCTTCGGCGTCGTGGGACAAGGTTTATACGAAGTACTTAACAGGACAAAAGGCATCAACGCCAGGATCAAGAAAATTTGTATCAAGGATCCTAACAAATCCCGGCCCATAGATCAGAGTTATTTTACAACTAACGCGGATGATATTTTAGAAGATCCCACGATCGATGTAGTGGTAGAATTGATTAATGATACACAGGCGGCATTCGAAATTGTCAGCAAGGCATTACGCAATGGCAAAGCTGTTGTAAGCGCCAGCAAAAGGATGATCGCTGAAAACTTACCTTCATTATATCAACTCCAAGTTGAAAATAAAGTACCGTTCTTATACGAGGCTTCCAGCTGCGCCAGTATTCCTATTATCCGCAACCTGGAAGAATATTACGATAACGATTTGCTGAATGCGGTTGAAGGTATTTGTAATGGCTCAACCAATTATATCTTAACCAAGATATTTGAAGAAAACTGGAGCTTTGATGTTGCTTTGAAAGAAGCACAAGATAAAGGTTTCGCTGAAACAGATCCGACTTTAGACATCGAAGGGTTCGACCCTAAATTCAAGATCGTGATCTTGTTATTACACGCCTTCGGTACATTCGTAAAACCTGAGGAGGTATTCAACTTTGGTATCAGTCACCTGAATGATTTCGATATTCAATTTGCCAAGCAAAGGGGTTGTACTATTAAGTTGATTGCTAATTGTCGTAGGCAGAATGGTAATGTAAATGCTTATGTACTGCCTCACCTGGTTAAAGAACATAACTTGTTATTCGATGTGTATAACGAATATAACGGCATCTTGCTGGAAAGCGCGTTCACCGATAAACAATTCTTTGTTGGCAAAGGCGCCGGCGGCACAGCTACCGGAAGTGCAGTATTGTCAGATATTTCAGCATTATTGTATAACTACAGGTATGAATATAAAAAGATCAAACAATCCAATTCTCCGACCTTCACAAATGATGTTCGCTTAAAGGTTTACCTGAGATACAAATCCCCTGAACAAGTGGACTTGACGGGCTTTTACAACATCACTGAAAAATATGAATCCCCAAATTACAGGTATGTTGTAGGTACAATCAACCTGGAAAAATTAAAGGAATCAAAATGGTTGGAAAGCAAGGATGTAAACTTGTTAGTATTGGAATAGGAATAGTAAATAGATCGTATTTAATAAAAAATCTAAAACTCAACCAGCTTTGCAGCACCAGTATGATCAATCATACTGGTGTTTTTTTTGAATGACCGGTATGATCAGATCCTGTGGCCAAGGGTCGCGACCCTTGGCTGCTGATTTGTTGGATTGCTGATCTGCGGGAATTTTACAATTTCAACAATTTTACAATTTCACTGACCGGCAATCCCATTACATTATAAAAACAACCTTCAATGCTATCTATGGCAACGGCCCCGATCCATTCTTGTATCGCATAGGCACCAGCCTTGTCATACGGTTTGAAATGATCTACATAATATTCAATTTGCTGCTTAGAAATTGGCAGAAAATGTACCTTGGTTGTTTTTTCAAATGAGCGTTCCTTTTCTCCATCCAATAATACAACCCCGGTAATCACTTCATGCGATTGCCCGGATAATGCTGATAATATATTAATGGCATCTTCCCGGTCCTTCGGTTTACCAATGATTTTACCATGAAGCACTACCACCGTATCGGCGGCTAAAATCGTTTTAGGTTGAGACAGTATCGTTTTAACTGCCAACGCTTTATTCCTGGCAATGTATACCGGGATTTCAGGAATAGGTAAATCCGGGGGGAAATCTTCATCCGTGGGTACTACCTTTATTTCGAAAGGAATACCCGCCTGCTCTAGCAATTGTTTACGCCTCGGTGATTGAGAAGCTAATACGATCGGTTCGGTTAATGACATCTATAAATATATTTTGAAAAACACCATTGATAGGATTCCGGTCAACATGACAATCTTCACGAGTGAACTCACTTTATGATAATGCGGAGGTAAATGTGCCTTCTTTAAATTCAGGTAAATGTAAAATGCCGGCACCTGTACACTGGCAAATAAAAATAAGATAGCAAAATACCATCCCAGTGTGAATATCTTTATTTCGATTGCCAACACCAAGAGTTGCAATGCCCATAATAAAGTATAACACAGCTTTTTCGCTGGCAATACGCCCCAAACGATAGGAATCGTCCTGCAACCATCTTTACTATCCCCTATCATATCTTCCAGGTCTTTCACTACTTCACGCAACATAGATATTATAAATGCGAACAATGCATATACCCCGATGATCTTAATCAATGTTCTCCCCTCTTTCGACATGATCGCCTCGAAGCTATGATAAATCTGCTTTTCATAAAATCCTACCACTACTACCGCCAAGGCAGTTAAAACGGAAATCACGATGTTTCCGATCAACACCTGCCTTTTGAAAGAAGTTGAATAAAACCATAACAGCAAAGAACAAATAACCTGTGTGAAGCCCAAGTAAAATTGGCCAACTTGCATTGCAACCAGGAAACCCAAGGATACACCGGACATATTTAATATGGTATGCCATGCCATGGCCCACCTGCGGCTGATGATTTTTTCTACCACCATTTTGTCCGGTTTATTCACCAGGTCTATGTTGATATCAAAATAATCATTGATTATATAACCGGCGGCGGCTATCAAGACAGTTGATAAGCATAACAGCATAAATTGCATAACCGTAAGTGACGGTTCTACCCCTTCATTATGCAACACTGGTGCGATAACACAATATTGTAATAGAAATTGGGTTAATGCGATATATATAAGATTCGGATACCGGGTCAACCGGAAAAATGCCGCAACTATATTCATAAAACAAGAATAAGATTCATAAGCAAACTTTTACCCATCGTTATTTAGAGCTGATCGTATCATCAATCAGCCAATCACCATTCAACTTCAATACCTTTTCAATCACTTCCCGCGCACAACCATCCCCACCCCTGAAAGGGGAAATATATTTACAAATGCTTTTAATTTCCTGGGCTGCGTCTGAAGGGCAAGTAGCCAAGGCAACCATCTGCATGGCAAAAAAATCGGGCAGATCATCTCCCATATATAACATTTCATCCCAGGAGAGATCATTCATCATGGCATAATCTGAAAGTTGCTCCTTTTTATCTACTACCGCCGTATATATATCCCGGATACCGAGATCTTTTAAGCGACTTACAACACTTTCGGATTTTCCTCCCGTAATTATTACGATACGGTACCCCTTCTTAACAGCCAATTGCAAGGCATAACCATCCCTGGTGTTCATCTTGCGCGAAAGATCCCCATTGGGCATCAATTGCACCGTACCATCAGTTAGCACACCATCAACATCAAAAATAAAAGTCCGGATAGGTCTAAATTGTTCTAATATATTCATTGCCAGGAGAATTGAAGCCTTACTCCCTTAGGGAGTTATATATTTATGAGCTAGCAAAAGTACCGTAAATAGAATTTAATCCCACCTGTTTCAAGCTTTTTTATCCCGGTCCTGATAGAATTGAAAAATACTTTCCGATATCACCGGGTATACCATTCCCATGGTAGGGTAAGCTTTCAGGATGTCGAGATGCTTTTGCATGGTGACCTGGTCATTACGGATGGCCGGCCCCGTTTGTACCTCAGTAGGGGCAAATTTCTCCAAGCGGTTAAAGGTTTCCTGCAAAATCGGGTGCAATAAATGATAATCCAACTGCTCCCTATCACAGAAATCCTTGGTTAAAGCCTGTAAATGGTTCGTAAAATTATTGCAGAATACGGCTGCCAAGTGCAATTTCAGCCTTTCCGCGGAGTTTTTCACGGAGATATTAGATGAAATACTTTGAGCAAGGGCTTGTATCCTCCTCATAACATCCTCGTTAGCAGCCTCTAAGATCAGCGGAATATCGGGGTATGACTTGATTTCCTTCCGTAACGATTGTAATGGATACATCACCCCGGTATTAGAAGATATCTTGCTGATAGCCGATAATGGAACCGCGCCGGCAGTGTGCAGCACGAAGCGTTTTCCTAGCCGTAATTCATCATTTAACTCGGCCAGGGCGCCGTCATTGACGGCCAAGAGGTAAATATCCACCTCCATATTTATATCCAACAAATCGCTACTACTTTCCGCGTGAAGCAATTCTGCCAACTCGGCAGCATGATCGACATTTCGACTAATTACCTGCTTGATTTGATGCCCGTGAAGTTTCATAAAATGTCCAAAACAGTGCGCAACATTGCCAGATCCGATAATAACTATCTCCATTTCTTTATAAATTTAAAATAATATTAGCTTCCGTATTCTCGCTCAAAAATTAAGCCTAGAGCCGATTGATTAGTGTTTATACATATATAATATATATACCGCGACCAAATCCCTATTTTTTATTTCGCACTACTTTTATATACTTGCAAAAATCGAATTGGGAACATTTCCTCAAATTCTAGCGTAATTTAAGTAAACAAAGCAGGCGTTCATGGCAAAAAATCTCGTAATCGTTGAGTCCCCAGCCAAGGCTAAGACCATTGAAAAAATTTTAGGTACTGATTTCGAAGTCACTTCCTGCTTCGGTCACATCCGTGACTTGGAGAAGGATGATATGGGTGTCGATATCCAGGACAATTTCAGACCTAAATATATAATACCGGAAGATAAAGAAAAGGTTGTAAAGGATCTGAAAAAGATGGCTAAAGGCTCCGAAGAGGTTTGGTTAGCAACGGATGAGGACCGCGAGGGAGAGGCTATTTCTTGGCATTTAAGCGAAGTTTTAGGCTTAGATCCCGCCTCGACCAAAAGGATCGTTTTCCATGAAATAACTAAGCCTGCCATCGAAAAAGCCGTAAAAACGCCCCGTTTGCTTGATATGAACCTGGTAAATGCCCAGCAAGCCCGCCGGATCCTGGATAGGATCGTAGGTTTTGAGCTATCGCCGGTACTTTGGAGGAAAATGAGTATGCGCAATTCGCTATCTGCCGGGCGCGTACAAAGTGTAGCCGTTCGGTTGATCGTGGAAAGGGAAAGGGAAATCAACCAGTTCACACCTACCAGCAGCTTTAAAGTTGATGCTTATTTTACTGCAAAGGATACGAGCGGTAAGTCCGTAACTTTCAAAGCAGAAGGTCCTACCAAGTTTAAATCTGCCGAAGATGCAGAAAAATTCCTGCAAAGCTGCATCGGCGCTGAATATACCGTGAGGGATATACAGGTGAAACCGGCTAAAAAGTCGCCTGCCGCCCCTTTTACCACTTCTACCTTGCAGCAGGAAGCTAGCCGCAAGCTCGGTTACAGCGTGTCTAAAACGATGCTGCTAGCGCAGAAACTGTATGAAAGCGGTAATATTACTTATATGAGGACAGATTCCGTGAATCTCTCCGAAACTGCCATGAATGACATTCAAAAGGCAATTACGGGCAGCTATGGCGATAAATATTACCAAGCCCGTAAATACAAGAACAAAAATGATGCGGCACAGGAAGCACACGAAGCTATCCGTCCTACTTATATGGAAAATAGCAGTATCGATGATAGTGATACCAAGCGTCTCTATGACCTGATCTGGAAAAGAACGATCGCCAGCCAAATGAGCGATGCCGAACTGGAGAAAACCATCGCCAAAATAAATATTTCTACCAATAACGAAGATCTTACCGCTAGCGGGGAAGTACTGAAATTTGACGGCTTCCTGAAAGTGTATCTTGAAGGTAAAGATGAAGATGAGGACGAGGAGGAGAAAGAAGGGGTATTACCGCCATTAAGCTTGAAACAGGTGCTGGGCTTTAAAGAAATGCACGCGACTGAAAGATTTAGTCGCCCACCGGCAAGATATACGGAGGCCAGCCTTGTAAAAAAACTGGAGGAACTGGGTATCGGTAGGCCATCTACTTACGCGCCGACGATCACTACCGTGCAGAAAAGAAATTATGTCGAGAAAAGGGATCGCGAAGGCGTTAAAAGGGAATATAGAATTTTGCACCTTCAAAATGACCAGGTGAGTAAAGAAACCGCCACTGAAAATACGGGTGCGGAAAAAGCCAAACTTTTCCCGACCGATCTTGGTCTAGTGGTAACCGATTTCTTAAACCAGTATTTCGACTCCGTGATGGATTACGGCTTCACCGCCAAGATCGAAAACGAGTTCGACGAGATAGCCCACGGTAAAAAACAATGGAGCAAGATGCTGAACGAGTTCTACAAACCGTTCCATAAAGACATTGAAGATACCTTGGAAAATGCTGAAAGGGTGAAAGGTGAACACCTGCTGGGAACCGATCCCGAATCAGGCAAACCTGTTGTGGCCAGGATGGGACGATATGGCCCGATGATCCAGATCGGCTCCGTAGAGGATGAAGAAAAACCACGTTTTGCACGCCTTAAAGCCGATCAAAGTATCGAGACGATCAACTTGGAGGAAGCGATGGAATTGTTCAAATTACCGAGGATTCTTGGCGAATTTGAAGGAACAGAAGTGACGGTGAATATCGGTAGGTTCGGTCCTTATGCACAACATGATAAGAAATTCTATTCCTTGAAGAAAGAAATGGATCCTTATACGGTGGGGCTAGATGAAATAGCGCCATTGATCGTTGAAAAGCGTGCCGCGAAAGCAGAAAGAACCATCAAGGTTTTTGAGAAGGAAAAAATACAGATTTTAAAAGGCCCATACGGCCCTTATATAAAACAAGGTTTGAGGAATTTCAAAATTCCGAAAGAGAAAATTGACACGGCGGCAGATCTTACCCTCGAAGATGCGAAAGCGATTATCGAGGAAGTAAAAGCGAACCCGCCCAAGAAGAAAGCGGCTAGCCGCAAGAAAAAATCAGACTAGCCCGGTTATTTTAGATACTGTTAAATTCCGGGAAAAAGTTTGTAGATTACCAAGTGTAAACCAGCTTCATGCTCGAAACAAAAGAAATAAACGCATTGTTCCACCTGTTGGATGACCCGGATCAAGAGGTATATGATACCGTGGCCAACAAGATATTACTGTTTGGGAAAGAAATTATTCCCAACCTGGAACACCTGTGGGAAAATACTTTTGATGAGCAGATTCAAGAACGCATCGAATTGTTAATCCATAGGGTGCATTTCAGCGATTTACAAGCAGGTTTACTTGAATGGAGCCGCGATATCAACCCTGACCTGATGAAAGGCGCCATCCTCGCTGCCCAATATCAATACCCCGAGCTTTCCACCGCGCCGATCTACACCGAGATCGAAAGAATTAAGAGAAACATATGGTTAGAGCTCAATAATTACCTGACTCCCTTGGAGCAGGTGAATGTACTCAATAGCATGGTATTTAATTATTTCGGCTTAAAAGGCGAAGAGGTAGCTTATCAAAGAAAATACCAGTTCTTCATTCACCAAGTTATTGAATCGAAACGTGGTAATCCCATCACGAACGGGATCATGTACCAGGCATTATGCAATATGCTGGATCTGCCGGTATATGCCGTCAACATACCACGCCAGTTTATCCTGGCTTACTTCGATGCATTCCATGATATCAATAATCCTGCCTCGTTGGATGAAAGCAGCATCTTGTTTTATATTGATCCCATTCAAGGGCAAATTTATACGCAACAAGATGTGGAGGTATATTTCAAAAGGGTTTCCGTACCAAAGTTAGATGCTTACTTCAAACCGCAAACCAATAAGCAGATCATCCAGTTCTTACTGGAAGAATTAGCCAAATGTTACCAACACGAAAACGACGAAAATAAGCAGGAGGAAGTCCTCAGCTTGGCTAAAATCCTGGGCTAAAAAAATAACCACCGGTACCTACCCGATGGTTACTTATAAATACCTTTTATATTTATTGTTATATCAATTAAGATTGCGGCTTATAATATTTCATAGCCTCCGGCATCAATGCTTGCAATTTGGCAATGCGTTTTTCATCGCTCGGGTGCGTGCTTACTATTTCCGGCGGTTTATTGCCACCTGAAGCCGAGGCCATTCTTTGCCAAAACGGGATGGCTTCCTGCGGGTTATAACCTGCCATCGCCATAAATATCACGCCGAGGTGATCAGCTTCCAGTTCATTCTGCCTGGAATATGCCATTAATCCTAATGGGCCGCCGATTCCAACAGCTTGGGAAAATATATTCTGCGCTTGGGGATTTTTATTCAAAGCTACGGCGCCTGCGATCTGGATGCCTTGCGCTACCAAACCTTGGCTCATCCTTTCATTACCGTGCCTTGCAATAGCGTGGGCAATTTCATGCCCCATTACGCAAGCGAGAGCGGTTTCATTTTGTGTAATAGGTAGTAAGCCCGTGTAAACAACGACTTTTCCACCGGGCATGCACCAGGCGTTCACTTCTTTGCTATCCACCAGGTTAAACTCCCATTTATAGCCGGAGATTTGGTCGCCCCAGCCATTTTGGTTCATATAAGTAGTAACGGCCTTAGCTATACGGTTACCGACCCTTTGTACCATCCCGGCATCTTTGCTGGTAGTAGAAGATATCGTTTTATTTTCGGATAAGAATGATTTGTATTCTGTGAGCGCCATTTCTTGCATGGTACTTTCCGGGATCAGGTTCAATTGGTTTCGCCCCGTGATAGGAACTTTAGTGCAAGAACTTACAAAGCCTACCCCGGCCAGTAACAGGACAGATAGTTTTTTCATGATGAAGATTTTAATTCGATTTGATTTCGAGGAACAAAATGGTGGAATCCCCATTAATTTTCACAATTAATATTGCAAATGTAAACAATAGAGAAGCAATCGTTATGCCAATTGATTCGCAAAACAAATATTTTATTCTCCGTCTTGCCTGCGGCGGCGGAATCCCCTCCTGTTTTTAAACAGGGGCACCTTATTTTCATTACCATTTAGTAAGCGGGCAATGTTTTTTTGGTGAGTCAATACCACCATTAAGGCAACGGCGATAGCAAATATGCGGTAATAAAGCTCTTTCTCGTTGAAGATAAATAAAACCAATACCGGCAACGCGATACTAGCGATAATAGAGCTTAGGGAAACGTATCTAGTGAGAAATAATATCATCAGGAAAACCCCGACGCAAGAGAGAGCCACTGCGGGTTGAATAGCTAAAACCATCCCGAAAACAGTAGCAATACCCTTACCACCCCTGAAATTTGCAAAAATGGGGAATATATGGCCAATTACGGCCATCAAACCCAGGCCGATTTGTAAGTTTACCAGTTGTACTAAATGCTCGGGATCCCTGTAATAAGGTACTAATAATGCTAACCTTACTGCTAATACACCTTTCATCATATCTACCAACATCACGAAAGTTCCAGCCTTGGGTCCCAGTACGCGGAAAGTGTTCGTAGCACCTGCATTCCCGCTACCATGCTCACGGATATCGATACCGAACACCCCTTTACTTACCCATACAGCCGTAGATATTGAGCCTATCAGGTAGGCACAGATTAATAGCAATATTTCTGTCATCACAATAAGTTAGATTGCTAAGATAAGAAATTAACTGTTAATATTGTTTGAAATTTCGGCGGACAATTTCTACAAATACAAGAAAACCAGTTGATTGAATATGGTAATTTAAATAATGTTCTTTATTTTTTCTCAAACTGCATCGCTAACCAATTATCTTTCATCACTTTACACTCAAAATTGAATTGGTTCTCGACCGCGCTTGCTAAGATAAGTGATTCATCTTCACTTAATATACCACTTAAGAGTAATTTTCCCCCGGCTCTTAATAGTTGTTGTAACCTTGGCATAAATTGTAACAAGATATGCCGGTTGATATTCGCCAGGATAATATCGTAGCCGGGCTCAACATGATCTAAATTATCGGCTTGCCACACCTTCGTTTTCACCGCATTATTATTGGCAATGTTTTCCATGGTATTATTGACAGCCCATTCATCATTATCGATCGCGTCTACTTTTGCCGCAGCTAGTTGTTCGGCTAAAATAGCAAGGATACCCGTACCGGTTCCGAAGTCGAACACCTGCTTCCCGGAAAAATCTATATCCCGCATTAAACGGATCATGGAAGCAGTGGTAGCATGATGTCCTGTACCGAAGCTCATTTTCGGCGTAATCAGGATTTCATATTTAACTTTACCGGCTAATGTTTCATGGAAATCAGCCCGGATACCGCAGAAATCATCGACCAGTACCGGTTCAAAATTGCTTTCCCACAGGGCATTCCAATTAGTCGGTTCGATAGTGGAAGCTTCGTATGTTAAATTATAAGGTGCTAAAATAGCTTCCAAAGCGGCCCGGTCAAAATCTGCCGCCGGGATAAATGCCACCAAGGTGCCGCCAACTTGCTCCTCGAATCCCTCGTATCCCCCGGCAGATAGATGTGCTACCATGATGTCATTCAATTCTAGCGGTAGCTGTAAAGTTATTGATATATAATGCATACAGGCTGCAAATATACAGATTCCCGCTGCTAAACTTGCTGTTCTTATAGAGATCGATTATATTTGTTTTTAAAATAATATAACCTTATCCTATGCGAAAACACTGCCTACTGATCATCGGCATGATCTTCATGTGCCGTTTAGTAAATGCCCAGGAAATCATCAAGTCACAACCTTTGGAAATGCAAGATTCTATCGTGTATCAAACGAAGTTTGCTTATTTGAGCATTGATAAAAGGGACCTGGATGAGTACCTGGTAAACCTGGACACTTTATTGAAAAACCACGATTACGATCCTAAGTTGTTTCAAAACATTCAATTTGCCCAGTTGACCAAGGAAGATGTGAAGCAGCATTACGAAACAACCATGGAAATATGGAATTCCGTGAAAGAAAACCCGCTCAACTTCCGTTACAACGAAATTGCTTTGTTCTGGATGGAGAATGAGAAGATCTTGTTGCCTTATATCAACGAAGTCTTATCGCGTTTCTTATCCGAAGGGAAAGTGCGGGTGTTTGAAAAATTCCCTAAGAAGATCGTTGCGCCTTATATCCAGGTGGTGATTGAAGTGGTGAATAACAAACCTTACAGGGTTTTCAAACTAAAAGACGGGAAAGATATTCTCAGGGAAACGGATATTTACCTGGAGCATTTCATGAATATTTAATGCTATTCACATTTATAAATGTAAAAAACCGTCATTTCGTAAAATGACGGTTTTTTTATGCTAAAAAAATCGATTCTCTTATTCGTCGAACATCGGTTCTTGTGCTTCCATCGGCGGAGGTGTTCCCCTGTCGTCACGTCCTCCCCTGAAACCACGGTCACCACCGCGATCGCGATCACGATCACCGCCACGGCCACGATCTCTGAAGCCACCGCCTCTCCTATCGCCACCGTCACGTTGTTCACGCTCCGGTCTTTCAACATAACCTTCAGGTTTTGGCATCAACACTTTGCGGCTCAACTTGAACTTACCGGTTTTCGGATCGGTTCCTGTCAATTTCACTTTCACTTTTTCACCTTCTGTTAATACACCGTCTAGGTTTTCAAGACGTTTCCAAGAAACTTCGGAGATATGCAGCAAACCTTGTTTTCCAGGTAAGAATTCTACGAACGCACCGTAAGGCATGATAGACTTAACGGTAGATTCGTATACTTCGCCTACTTCCGGAACAGCCACGATACCTTTAACCCATTCTAAAGCTTTATCCAAGCTTTCTTTCTGGGAAGAGAAGATACTTACTTCACCGGTTTGACCAACTTCTTCGATATTAATGGTAGTACCTGTTTCACGTTGGATCTCCTGGATAACCTTACCGCCTGGTCCGATCACGGCGCCGATAAATTCGCGGTCGATGATCAGTTTCTCCATACGCGGAGCATGCGGTTTCGGTTCAGGACGAGCGGCAGGCATTGTTTCGTACATCGCATCGAGGATGTGCATACGACCACGGTTTGCTTGGGCCAATGCTTGACGCATTACGTCCATACTCAAACCATCTACCTTGATATCCATCTGGATACCGCAAATACCATCGCGGGTACCGGTTACTTTAAAGTCCATATCACCCAGGTGATCTTCATCTCCCAAGATATCTGTCAATACCGCCCATTTACCATCGCTGGCACGGGAGATTAAACCCATAGCCACACCGGAAACGTGCTTCGGTAAAGGAACACCGGCGTCCATCAAAGCCAAGGAACCAGCGCAAACTGTCGCCATGGAAGAAGAACCGTTAGATTCCAAGATATCGGAAACAACCCTCACGGTGTAAGCATAGTCATTACCCGGCATCATTTGTTTCAGGGAACGCATCGCCAGGTTACCATGACCCACTTCACGGCGACCGGGGCCGCGCATCATTTTCACCTCACCGGTAGAAAATGGAGGGAAGTTATAGTGGAGGATAAATTTAGAGTAATTAGATGTTGCAGCGGTTTCAACCAACAGTTCATCATCGGGGGTACCGAGGGTTACGGTTGTCAAAGACTGCGTTTCACCGCGGGTAAACAAAGCGGAACCGTGCGGGGAAGGTAAAATGTCCACTTCCATTTCCAGCGGGCGAACTTGATCCAGGCTACGGCCATCCAAGCGGATGCTTTTATCGAGGATCATGTTACGAACCACTTCTTTTTCGAGGGCGTGGAAATATTTACCGATCAGGGCTTGGTCTTCTTCCGGTAATTCCTCACCTAAGAAAGTCACCAATTCTTCCTCTACTTTCTTGAAAGCATCGGAGCGTTCGTGCTTCGCAGAAGCGGCAGCAGCGATGTTGAATATTTTTTCCGTAGCAAATTCAGCGATTTTCGCTTTCAGTTCCGGATTATCGTAAGGTTTGGTAAATTCCCTTTTGGCAGTAATACCTTTCTTATCGCGGAGTTCTTCCTGTGCTTTAACCTGGATGCGGATAGCGTTGTGCGCTAACTCGATCGCTTGGATAAGGTCTTCCTCGCTACATTCTTTACTTTCCCCTTCTACCATCATGATATTCTTCTCGGTAGCAGCCACGATAAAGTCCATATCAGCAGTCGCCAACTGGGAACGGTTCGGGTTGATGACCATTTTACCGTCTACCCTGGCCACCCTAACTTCGGAGATGATTTCCTGGATAGGAACATCAGACACCGCTAAAGCAGCAGAAGCAGCCAAGCAAGCTAATGCATCCGGCATCACTTCAGGGTCAGAGGAAATAAGGGAAACGAGTACTTGAACATCACATAAATAATCGTCGGGGAACAAGGGGCGTAAAGCACGGTCGATCAAACGGGAAATCAAAACTTCAGAATCGGATAATTTGCCTTCGCGTTTGAAGAAGGAGCCGGGTATTCTACCGGCAGAGGCAAATTTTTCCTGGTAATCCACGATCAGTGGGAAGAATGATTGACCTTCCTTTGGTTCTTTGTTTGCAACCACGGTGGCCAACAGGATACAATTCCCGAGCCTTACCGTAACGGCGCCATCAGCCTGGCGGGCCATCTTGCCCGTTTCGATGGTCACCTCGCGGCCATCGCCTATATCAAATTTAACCGAGGTAGGTGTCAGCATCATAAATAAGTGAAGATTAAAAACGTATACATACAAAAAAACTATTCCCAACTGAGAAAGTTGGGAATAGCGCTATAAAAAATTCCAGGTTATTTTCTGAGACCTAACTTTTCGATAAGTGCGCGGTAGCCTTCCAAGTTAGTTTTTGATAGGTAAGAAAGTAAACGCTTTCTTTGACCTACCATCTTCATCAAACCACGGTGGGTAGAGAAATCTTTCTTGTTTTCTTTCAAGTGAGCTGAAATACTAGAGATACGAACTGTCAATAAAGCGATTTGAGCTTCGATTGAACCGGTATTTTTCTCGCTACCACCAAATTCTTTAAAAATATTTGCTGTCTTTTCTACTGTTAAGTAAGGCATCTTGTAAAAAATAATAAAATTATAAGTCGCTATTTTTCCGGTGCAAAGGTAATGCAAATTTAGAAATTCCCAAATTTGTTATTTATATATAGCTTTTTTCTGCCCCGGCCAACTTTTATATTAAAAAAATAAATACTATGCAAAATTAATCGCCGCATTATCAGCCACTTGACCATTTTCCGTGCGGATCACCCTGGATGGGAATTTCTGTAAAACGATATAATCGTGGGTTGCCATCAGGATCGCGGTACCGTCTTCACGGCAAATCCTGAATAATAATTGCATGATCCCGTCGGAGGTTTCCGGGTCGAGGTTACCGGTAGGCTCATCTGCCAAGATCAGCTTCGGCGCATTCAGCAAGGCACGGGCAATATCCACGCGTTGTTGCTCGCCACCGCTCAGTTCGTAGGGCATCTTGAACCCCTTGGTACGCAATCCCACTTTTTCCAATACATCGTTGATTTTATCCTCGATGTCCTTCCTGTCTTTCCAACCGGTCGCTTTCAGCACAAATTCGAGGTTATCGTGCACGGTCCTGTCGGTCAACAGTTGAAAATCCTGGAACACCACGCCCAGGTTACGCCTCAAATAAGGCACCTTTTTCCAATCCACCTTCTTCAGATCGAATCCCACTACTTCACCGCTCCCTTCTTTAAGGGGTAAATCACCGTAAAGGGTTTTCAGCAAGCTTGACTTCCCGGAACCGGTTTTACCGATCAGGTAAACAAATTCTCCTTTATTAATGCTGATGTTCACATCCGACAATACCAGGGCATTCCCCTGGTAAATATTTGCATTCGATAATTGAATTATGGGTTGTTCGCTGGTCATCGATTCTGATTTAACTTGAACAAAAGTAACTAATTATACTGTCCTAATACAAAATTAACGCAAGTTTCGTGCGATTTATTTGCATCTACTACGCGAAATACCAATATTATAGTAATACACATAAACCAAAATCTGAATCCCTTGCTTCCCCTTCATTTTCAATGTAGCGGAAATAAAAATGATATTTTAACTATTTTTTTAGTTAACAAACTAAATATTTAGTTATATTTGAATTAATAAAATTGGATTTATATCTAAATACGTAAATTAAGACATGAAAACATTAACAAAGGCCGAAGAGCAAATCATGCAGGTACTGTGGAAAAAGGGGCCTTCCTTCGTGAAAGACATCATCGGGGAACTGCCTGAGCCGAAGCCCCATTACAACACTACTTCTACACTGGTAAAGATTTTAGTTGATAAGGGTTTCGTTGATTTCAACGCCTTCGGTAAATCCCATCAATACTTTGCACTGGTTAGCAAGGAAGAATATAGCAGAAGTACATTGAAAACTTTTGTCAAGGGTTACTTCGAAGGGAGTTATAGCAAGATGGTTTCCTTTTTCGTACATGACAAGTCAATGAATGTTAATGAATTGGATGCCTTGATGGAGATGATTGAGCAAGCTAAAAAAGAAAAGCAATGACACCATTTTTTGCATACATCTGCCAAGTAGTGGCATGTTCCGGTGTATTTTACCTCTATTACCAGGTTGCGCTGAAAAATGCAAGGCTCCACCGTTGGAACCGGTATTTTATAATGGGTAGTGTTGCTTTTTCCATGCTCGCACCCTTGATCAAGATACCTGTCCAACTGGTAAAAGAGAGCGGCAACAAGGTCAGCGACTACACCGGGAGCTTTATAGAATTGAAAACATTCGTATTTCAGCAGGATCATATTTCGCAAAACTTGCCATTATCACGAATCATGATTTTGGCTTACCTCGCCGTATGTATCATCATGGCCATCATCTTCGTCCAGAATATATTGTCTATACAAAAACTAAAAAAGCGGGGTAGCGGCAATACGGAGCCGGTGGGCTCATGGGTTTGTATTACCGGTGATTCGATAGAAAGCCCCTTTTCATTTATGAATACGATCTTCATGCCAACAGGGCTCCAGGATCAACGGGTTTTACAACACGAATTGGTACATGTTAAGGAAAAGCATTCTTGGGACAATATTTTCATGGAGCTGGTAACGGCGCTTTTTTGGATTAACCCGATCTTCCATTTCTTTAAAAAAGAATTGAACATGGTGCATGAATTTATTGCCGATGAAAAAGCCTCGGCTAGTGATGTCACGGCTTACGCGGAAAGCATCTTGTTATATTCCATGCAGGCAGGAAGCCAACCGGTAGCAAGCACATTTGCCTATGCCCCGGTTACCAGGCGCATCCATATGCTCTTAAAATCTCACCAAATGAAAAATAATACATTACGCAAAATGCTCATCTTTCCTTTCGCCTTCTTAAGTTTCATGGCTGTAGCGGTTTCGCAGGATAAACCGGGAGAAAAAGATACTACCGCAGAAAAAACGGTTGTCGTAGTGGCTTATGGCAGCGGTAACCCGGAACAAGAAAAGCCGGTCAAAAAAAAGGTTGATAACCCTCCCGTTTACCCAGGCGGTAACAGGGCAATGGCCAGCTTTTTAACCCAACATATTCGGTATCCTAAAGAAGCTGCCAAGGATAATGTTCAAGGTAAAGTAATTGTAAGCTTCGTTATTAACGAGGACGGTACTATATCCAGGGTGAAAACTCTCGGGAATCCAATAGGAAGCGGCCTCGAAGAAGAAGCCATGAGGGTAGTCAGAAAGATGCCGAAATGGAAACCCGGATCAGATAAGGGCGAGAAGGCCAAAGTCCTGTACCATTTGCCTATCCAATTCAACCTGGATACCCCTAAAAAAACCGGCGGTACCAAATAATTATTAAAATTTTCCCTTTTTTTTGATTTTCCACATATTTTAAGTGTATATTTGACCCTTATAATATACACTTAGGGATGATATTGTCTAAAAATACAGGTGATCAAGTATTTTGATGGTAATTACTATCAAGATGCTTGATCATTTGCTTTTTATAAAGTTTATATAATACTACGTTAACATTGTTTTACCCCCTTTTTCTAACTACCAAAAAATAATAAGCCGGGCATTTTCTAATACCCGGCATTTATTTTTATAAAGATCCTTATATTAATTATTGGTAGATAAACTCCCCGAATTCACTTTTCACCGTCACCTGCTTTTGTGTAGCGGCTTCTACCCTTCCCACTATTTGCGCGTCAATTCCGAAATTTTGCGAGATTGCAATAATGGATTCGGCAATTTCTGCCGGTACATACAACTCCATGCGGTGCCCCATATTAAATACCTGGTACATCTCTTTCCAATCTGTTCCCGATTGCTCATGAATCAATTTGAATAATGGCGGAACCGGGAATAAGTTGTCTTTAATTACATGCAGGGAATCTATAAAATGCAATACCTTAGTTTGTGCGCCGCCGCTGCAATGCACCATCCCGTGAATTTGTGCACGGTATTGCTCCAATACTTTCTTAATGACCGGGGCGTAGGTACGCGTGGGCGATAATACCAGTTTCCCGGCATCAACCGCGCCAAATCCCGGTACTTCGATCTTGTCGGTGAGCGACTTTTTCCCGGTAAATACTACTTCCGATGGCAAATTAGGGTCAAAACTCTCCGGGTACTTCGCTGCTATATTCTTGCTGAATACATCATGCCGTGCGGAGGTCAAACCGTTGCTCCCCATCCCCCCGTTGTACCCTGCTTCGTAGTTGGCTTTGCCATAGGAAGCAAGGCCCACGATCACGTCGCCCGGTTGGATACGGTCATTCGAAATTACATCGGAACGCTTCATGCGGCAGGTAACGGTAGAATCCACGATGATGGTTCTTACCAAATCTCCCACATCAGCGGTTTCACCGCCCGTAGAATGGATACCGATGCCATGCGCTCTTAATTCCGACAACACTTCTTCGGTACCGTTAATGATGGCGGCGATTACCTCGCCTGGGATTAATTGTTTATTTCTCCCGATCGTGGAAGACAGCAGGATATTATCTACGGCACCCACACAAAGTAAATCATCGATATTCATGATGATCGCATCTTGCGCGATCCCTTTCCAAACGCTGATGTCCCCCGTTTCTTTCCAATAAGTATAAGCTAATGATGATTTAGTTCCGGCGCCATCTGCATGCATAATATTGCACCATTCTGCATCGCCGCCCAAGATATCGGGGATAATTTTGCAGAAGGCCTTCGGGAAAATTCCCTTGTCAATATTCTTGATGGCATTATGCACATCTTCTTTCCCGGCAGACACACCGCGTTTCGCGTAGAGGTTTTGATCCACTTGTTGAATATTATTTAAGTAAATTCGTTCCTGATTCAGCTTGCAAAAATAAAAGATTCTGAGCAATACCCGGTGATAGTATTGAGGAATATGCTTAAAACGTTTAGATTTGCGGGGCTTTTACCGGATTAGATCAATAAAGATGCAGGTTTATAGGGATTTACAACAACTACCAAGATTCAAGAATGCAGTGATTACCATCGGGACTTTCGATGGGGTACATTACGGTCATGTTCATATTTTACAACAACTCAGGAAAGTGGCCGAAGATTGCAAGGGCGAATCTGTAGTAGTAACTTTTGATCCCCACCCCAGGGAAATTCTCTTCCCGCAAAAATCTGCCACACGGTTGTTGACTACCCTCGATGAGAAGATCGAATTGCTATCACAGCATGGCATCGACCACCTTGTCATCGTTCCATTTACTAAGGCTTTTTCCGAATTATCGGCCAAGGAATACCTGGAGAATTTCCTGGTGCAGGTATTCAACCCCCATACTATTATTATCGGTTACGATCACCGTTTCGGGCATAACCGCGAAGGTGGCTTGCCATTATTGGAAGCAGAACAAAGCCGTTACGGTTTCCAATTGGTGGAAATCCCGCAGCAGGTTGTTGATGATCTTGCTGTTAGCTCTACCAAGATACGGAACAGCCTCATTGCCGGGGATGTGCATTTGGCAAATGAATTACTCGGTTACCCGTATTTTTTGCAGGGAACGGTGGTACATGGTGATAAATTGGGGCGTACGATCGGTTTTCCCACGGCAAATATTTCGTTGAATGATAACCGTAAACTCGTCCCGGCAAAAGGCGTCTACGCCGTGGATGTGCTGCTCGGAGGTCAAGTATTTCAAGGCGCCTTAAACATCGGTACCAGGCCTACTTTCGACAAGCTGGAGCTAAGGATAGAAGTATATATTTTTGATTTTGACAGGGAAATTTACGGGGAATCCATCAGGGCAAACTTCCATGCATTCCTGAGGGAAGATCAAAAGTTTAATTCCGTTGACTCGCTCGTTGAACAAATAAAACTTGATGTAGAAAATGCGAAACTGTATTTCGCAGATCCTTATAGGCAGTCCTAGTCGTGCAGGATCCGGAACATCAATTCCTTCATCAGCTCCCCATCTTCAACACCGCTATCGTTAATACCGATGCTTCTCAAATTGTACTCATGGAGTAACAAGATGGCTTTTTCAGCCCCCCGGGGGCCATATTGATTGGCGGCTTTCAGGTAATCTTTAACGAAGAATGGGTGAACCCCGATTGTACCGGCGATTTCTTTCTCGCCGCCTTTAACACCGAAAACCATATTCACTTTAGCGAAATAATTATATAGTGCGGGGATCGTCATTTGGATCGGTCCCGCCTTGGGGTTAGCTGCAAAATATTGAATGATGCGCATCACTTTAGCCATATCCTTACTGCCCACGGCATTCTGTAGTTCGAATACATTGTATTCCTTACTGATGCCCACGTATTTCTCAATGTCATTTTCATCGATCTTTTTATCCGCTGGCAAATTAACAAGCAGCTTATCCAGCTCATTGGCAATGCGGGAAAGGTCGTTGCCGATATGATCGGATAATAAGATGCTGGCTTTCTGGGAGATGGCTCTACCTAAAGTACTTACATAGGCTTCAATCCAAGCAGGCACCTGGTTATCATATAATTTCTTCGATGCTAATACAACGCCTTTTTCCTTGATCAATTTCGCCATTTTGCTACGCCCGTCGATCTTACCTTGCTTGTAAGCCACTACAAAGATCGTGGAACTCAACGGCTGCTCGATATAAGCTTCCAACTTGAGCAGGTCCCGCATGGATTGCGCTTCTTTTAGGACCACTACCTGGTAATCGGCAAACATCGGGTAACGCCTACAGGCATTGATAACGGAACTCCACTCGGCATCCTTACCATATAATACGGTCAGGTTAAAGCCCTTTTCCTCTTCCGCTAATAAATGGTGCTCGGCATAATCTACCACCTGGTCAATGAAAAAGTCTTCATCTCCTTCCAACCAATAAAGCGGGCGAAATTTCTTTTGTTTCCAATCTTTGATGATCGCTTGGTAATCCATGAATGCAAAACTATTAGTTTCCTTGACTATTGCCAATCATAATTATATCTTCCGTTTCCAGTAGTGGTAAATTCTTAAATTTCAGTAGCAGCTGCGCAACGGCGACCACATCCTTCTGGCAGTACTCGGTGATCCTATGGATATCCTTTTCCTCCCAGTATACTTTGCCGACCATGCTTCCGTCGATATCATCTTTCGGAGAGGGAATGCCCATGATAGCAGATAATAATTTCAACGAAGTATAATTCTTAAAATCCCCGAACCTCCAGAGCTGCATCGTATCAAGCATCGGCAGTTCCCAGGGTTTCATACCGTGAATTTGCAGCGCGGCGGGCAATATTAGACTACTGATTACCGACCTACGGCAAATATAGGGTATATCAAATTCCTTGATGTTATGCCCGGCAAACTGGAAGCGGGGAAATTTGAGAGAAAAACGCTGTACTAAATCCAGGAATTCTTCCAGGAGTTGAGGCTCATCATCCCCGGAAAATGATTTCATACGAAAGTTGTACTTCCCGCCATCAGCGTGGAAAAAACCGGCAGAAATACACACGATCTTACCGAACTCGGCGTAGATCCCTGCCCTTTCCATGTACCCTGCGGCAGCGTCCCCAGTTTCTGGCGCAGTTTTTGTAAATTTCTCTTCCCAGAGATATTGCATCTCGGTTGATAGATCACTAAATGAAGATACCAGCGGAACAGTTTCTATATCCAAGATTAAAAGTTGGTCAAGTGCGACATGGTTTAACACGATGAATGATTTTATGTTGATCTAAATATAACTAATTCTAAAACAACGTAGTTCAAATAAAATTTTACCCATACAACAATTAAAAAACAACAAATATTATGGCGGAAAACACATTTAATGCCGGCCCTACCGGTCCATCTTCGTCAGGACAAGAAAAACCGAGTAACAACAAGAATGGTATCATCTACGGTGTATTAATCGCCGCATTACTGGGTACCTGGGGATACATGTTCTACAGCAGGAGCCAAACATCCCAACAATTAAATCAACAAGAATTAACTATCGATACCATCACTACTGCCCGTGACGAGTTGTATAGCCAATTCCAAGCAACCAACGCACGAATCGATGAATTGATCTCCCAAAATACCCGTATGGATAGCCTTGTTAAAACCAAGGATAAGGAGATTCAGGACATGAAAGCCAGGATCAGCAGTATCCTTGGAAACAAGAATGCTACGCAGGCTGAACTAGCGGAAGCCCGCAGGCTCATCGAACAATATAAGTCCAACATCGAATCTTACACTGCTACTATCGAAAGATTGGAAGGTGAAAAGATCGTATTAACCGGCGAACGTGATGTTGCCAGGAAAGAAAGAGATTCTGTTCAGACTTTGAAAGAAGACCTTGATAAGAAAATCGATCTCGGTTCCGTTCTACATGCTTCTAACATCAAGTTGACACCTTTGCGTTTGAAAGGTAGCAAGGAGATTGAAACCTCCAAAGCTAAGAAAGCGGATATGATGCGCGTGACCTTTGATTTAGATGAAAACAGGATCGCGCCAACCGGCGATAAGGAAATCTATGTTGCTATCACGGCTCCGGATGGAACACCGTTAGCAGTAGAAGCCCTGGGCAGCGGTAAATTCACGCTGGAAGACGGTACTGAAAAATTATACACCGTTAAACAAACCATAGCTTATACCCAAGGAGAAAAAGCTGCCGTGAAAATGGATTGGAAACAAAATTCTGATTTCAAGGTGGGCGACTATAACGTTGAAATTTACCATGACGGTTTTAAAATCGGTCAAGGTAAAGTAACCTTGAGAAAAGGCGGTTTATTTTAAGCTGAACGGAAATCATACTATATAAATCTAAACGCGGTTCTCAAAAGGGGCCGCGTTTTTTCGTGCAAATGATTCCCGCTGGTTTGGATAAAAAATCGTTATGACTACAGAATGTTAGGATCACCTATAAATTAAATGCCCGGAATAAGTCTAATTTTGCTGGCTTTGTCAGCAGGCAGCAATAATATAACGAAAAATTGTTAAATATTAGTTATCGGATATAAAACATATATATTTTAATTTAAAATTAACTTTCTTTGCAATAAATACAGAAATGCGATCTAAAAAATGCCATTTTTTGAAAAAAATTTAAACCATTGCTTGTTGAACAAAGCAAAACTGCCAGATCTATTGAAAGTCCCCAACATGATTCTTGAGCTAAAGAACATTTGATAACTAAATTATATCATGGCACACAAGCAGAAGAAGGTCTATGTAATAGATGACGACGAAATTTTTCATTTCATCATTAAAAAGATGTTTGGGTTGCAAGGTTGGGATGTGACAATATCATCATTTTTATGTGCGGAAGAAGCGATTGCAGCATTAGAGGAAGACCCGGTTGCAAGTAATTTGCCTACTTTAATCATCCTGGACATGAATATGCAAAGGATGAATGGCTGGGAGTTTATCGAGGCTTACAAGGTATTAAAAACTAAAACGGGGCGGGAAGTACCAATCATTATGTGTTCGTCGAGTACGAACATATCTGACCTTGAAAAAGTGAAGGAGATCCCGGAGTTGAGGGAATATATTACCAAACCCCTCGACAAGCAAAAAATGAAACTGATAGCCACTTACTTGTAAAAAGTACACAGATCACCCACCTATGTCCAACAATTAAGAAAGGATAAGGGATATTTTCCAAGCAAAATACCCTTATCCTTTCTCTTTCTTTATGCAGATTTGATATTCTAAGTAAATTAACCCGCCACTACTTGTTCCCCGTACATTTCTTCCCGGAGCGCTTTCACGCGGTCATCTGCCAAGTATTCATCGAAGGTCATCAAGCGATCGATAATACCTTTAGGCGTAATCTCGATAATCCTGTTAGCAACTGATTGCATGAATGTATGGTCATGCGTGGTAAATAACACGATACCTTTAAAATCTTTCATGCTTTCGTTGAATGACTGGATGGATTCCAAATCAAGGTGATTCGTCGGCTCATCTAAAATCACGACGTTAGGATCTTGCAACATCATGCGGGAAATCATGCAGCGTACTTTCTCTCCGCCGCTCAATACTTTCGTTTTCTTCATGATTTCATCGCCGCTGAACAGCATTTTACCAAGGAAGCCGCGTAAGAATGGTTCATCAACATCGGTAACATGTGAAGGTACGTACTGGCGCAACCAATCCAACAAGTTAAGATCTTCCTGGAAATACGCCGCGTTTTCATTTGGTAGGTATGCCTTGGTTACGGTTGTACCCCATTCCAATTTACCGCCATCTGCGTCCTCTTCCCCATTGATAACTTGAAAGAAAGTGGTTAATGCGAGGTGGTCCTTGGAAAGGAACGCGATTTTATCACCTTTATTAACAGAGAAACTAACATCGGAGAACAATGCACGCCCGTCGATGGATTTCTCTAATTTTTCTACGTTTAATATTTGGTTACCTACTTCGCGCAATTGTTTGAAGATGATACCTGGATATTTCCTATTGGATGGCTGAATATCCTCAACAACCAATTTTTCCAGGGCTTTCTTACGGGAAGTGGCCTGCTTACTTTTAGAAGCGTTGGCGCTGAACCGCGCGATGAAGTCCATCAAATCCTTACGTTTCTCTTCTATTTTCTTGTTCTTATCATTCATCTGGCGCGCCATCAATTGCGATGATTCGTACCAGAAAGAATAGTTACCCGTGAAAATCTGGATCTTAGCGCGATCTACATCCGCCACGTGGGTGCAAACCGCATCCAGGAAGTGACGGTCGTGAGATACAACGATCACGATATTTTGATAATCAGCCAGGAAGTTCTCCAACCAACCGATCGTTTCCACGTCCAGGTCGTTGGTAGGCTCATCCAGCAACAATATATCGGGGTTGCCGAACAATGCCTGTGCCAGGAGCACCCTTACTTTCAGGCTACCGCTTATATCTTTGAGGAGTGTATTGTGCATTTCTTCCTTGACACCGAGGTCTCCCAGCAAGGAAGCAGCATCACTTTCGGCAGTATAACCACCCATTTCACCGAACTCGGCTTCAAGATCGCCTGCCCTCATGCCATCTTCCTCGGTAAAATCTTCCTTGGCATAGATAGCATCCCTTTCAGCGGCAATGGCAGCTAATTTCTTGTTACCCATCATCACGGTTTGCAAAACAGTCACTTCGTCAAATTCGAAGTGGTTCTGTTTCAATACGCTCATGCGCTCGCCGGGGGTAATTTCAACCGTTCCCTTGTTGGGATCGATCTCACCGGAAAGGATCTTGAGGAAGGTAGATTTACCGGCGCCATTGGCCCCGATAACACCATAACAGTTACCCTTGGTGAAATTCAGGTTTACTTCGTCGAATAAAACCCGCTTTCCAAAAGAAAGCGATACATTTTTAACACTAATCATGCTTGGAATAAAAATTTTGAAGCCGCAAAGTTACAAAAAAATAGTGGCATGCCTAGGATATTCGAGAATTGTTATATGCTTAACATATTAAACAATTTTCCTGTATGCTTGTTAGGCCATTATAGATCTTTCACGCTAAAAAAATCCATATGTTCCATCAAATTGCACAAAACTGGTGGTTATTCATCCTAAGGGGTGTATTTGCCATATTATTCGGCTTAATAGCCTTTTTCTGGCCGGGCATCACCATACAGGTGTTAACCATCTTCCTGGGCGCCTTTCTTTTGGTGGACGGCGTTTTTGCTTGTTATAACGGGATAAAGATCAGGAAGAGCGATTCCCAGTACTGGGTCCTCATCCTGGAAGGCCTCCTGGGTATTGCCGCCGGCTTGGTTGTTTTCTTCTGGCCTGGACCGACCGTTATTTTCCTCATTTACATGTTAGCATTTTGGGCCATATTTACCGGGGTGCTCGAGATCATCGTGGCAATTAAATGGCGTAAAGAGATGGAAAACGAATGGATGTTGATATTGGCAGGGGTATTATCTATCGTGTTGGGAATACTCTTCTTAGCGCAACCTATTGCCGGGGCCATCGTGATAGCGTACTGGTTAGGAATTTACGCGGGCATCTTCGGGATAATGTTAATTATGGTGGGAATACGCTTGAATAAATACTTGAAAACGCATCCAAATCATTATCCTTCATAATGGAGAATACCGGTCGTATCTGAATTGTAATCCCCGGTACTGCAAATACCGGGGATTAATAATTTTAGGCCTGCATCACTTTCGCCGTTACAGGACCTTTAATATCATGCGCTACCAAGGCTTTCCTGATATTTTGATTCGCATCGAAGAAAACCGGCCAGTAATCCCCGGTTTTGGTTCTTGCCCGGACGGAAATAACCATATTGTTATCTTCGTAAGAAGTGATAAATACCTGGATCGGTGGATCTTCCAATATCCTGTCGTCCTGCTTCAGCTCATCGATCACCACCTGTTTCACTTTTTCAAAATCTTCATCGAATGGCACTTTCACCGTGATATTAGCCATCAGCATGCCGGTTCGGCTGGCGTTGATAATATTTCCGTTTGCGACGGCACCATTTGGTAAGATGGCGATCTTTCCATCTCCCGTGCTTAATATGGTGTTGAATATTTGAATTTCAGTAACTACGCCCGTGATTCCCTGTACGGTAACCACTTCCCCGACTCTAAAAGGTTTAAACATCAATATCAATACGCCCCCGGCGAAATTTGCCAAACTCCCTTGCAAGGCTAAACCGATTGCCAATCCTGCCGCACCGATAACGGCAATTAAGGAAGTGGTTTGAAAACCTATCATCCCGGCAGCGGAGATGATCAACAGTACTTTCAGTCCAACGCTGACCAAGCTCCCGAGGAATGTTTGCAAAGACACATCGGCTTCCCGCTTCTCCAATATCCTTTGCAGCATCTTGTTGAGCTTCTTGATGATCCAAAACCCGATAACGAGGGTCAAGATAGCCCCGATTACCCTCGGGGTAAATTCCCCTGCCCACAGCACCAGCTTGTCGATATAAGTTTGCAAATTTGAAACGTTCATAATGTTTTTAATGAATAATGTTCCAAGCAGACAAATTGTTCATACACGGCTGTGAAAGCTGATAAAATGACCTCAATAAAAAGGCCGGGCGCTTATTATAAGACCCGGCCAAATAAACTTCATGTTGAAAACTATTTTGTTATCCCTTCCAGGTCGAGGAAGAAAGCGTATTGCAAGGCTACTTCTTTCAAGGCTTTAAACCTTCCCGATGCGCCACCATGCCCGGCATCCATGTTAATTTTAAACAGCAGTAAATGTTGATCTGTTTTCATTTCCCGGAGTTTGGCGACCCATTTAGCCGGTTCAAAATATTGCACTTGTGAATCATGTAGACCCGTGGTAACTAAAATATTAGGATAATTCTGTGCCTTTACATTATCATACGGTGAATAAGATTTCATGTAATCGTACGAGTCCTTGTTATTAGGATTTCCCCATTCATCGTATTCGCTCGTCGTTAATGGAATCGAAGCATCCAACATCGTAGTAACAACATCTACAAAAGGTACCGCGGCAATTACACCATGCCATAACTCGGGCCGCATGTTGATTACGGCGCCAATCAATAAGCCACCGGCGCTTCCTCCCAATGCATACAAATGGTTGGAAGAAGTATATTTATTGGCAATTAAATAGTCGGCACAATCTATAAAATCGGTGAAAGTATTCTTCTTCTTGAACATTTTCCCATCTTCATACCATTGGCGTCCCATTTCCTGTCCACCGCGTATATGGGCAATTGCATAAGCAAATCCCCTATCGAGCAAGCTAATCCGGTTTGAGTTGAAACCTGCTTCCGTTGAATTACCATAAGAACCGTAGCCATACAACAGGAGCGGCCCGTTGCCGTCTTTATGGAACCCTTTCTTATATACGATAGAGATAGGAACTTCGGTACCATCCTTTGCTTTGGCATATAACCGTTCCGTTGTATAATTTTTAGGATCGTAACCGCCTAAGACTTCTTGTTGTTTTTTCAATTCTTTAGCGCGTGTTTCCATGTTATAATCGAAAGTCGAGTTGGGCGTCACCATGGAAGCATAGCTGTAGCGGAGCAGCTTCGTATCGTATTCGGGATTTCCATATATCATGGCAACGTAAGCCGGTTCCCCGAAGTCAATGTAATGTTCTTGTTGGCTGTTGCTGTTGATAATTCTCAGCTGGATAAGCCCCCTTTTGCGCTCCTGTAAAACGAGGTAATCTTTGAATAACAAAAACTCTTCAAGCAAAACATCATCCCGGTGTGGAATCAGGTCTTTCCAGTTAGATTTGGCCGTTTGATTTTCCTGGCAAACCATTAACCTGAAATTCTTAGCTTCCCAATTCGTTTGGACATAAAATTGGCCTTCTTTATGATCCAGGTAATAGAGCATGTCTTTTTGGCGAGGCTGAAACACTGTAAAGTTCAGGCCAGGCTTATCGGCAGGTAAAATTCTTGCTTCGGATGAAAGTGTGCTTTCCGAATTGATAACAAGGAACTTCTTCGAACGCGTTTTCGACAAATAAACGCTATAAGTGCTGTCATCCTCGAAATACACATTCTTATCTTGTTCGGCAGTTTGTCCCAAGATATGTTGTTTAACGCGGTCGCTACGGAGCGTAGCGGTGTCCTTTGTTACGTAATACAATGTTTTGTTGTCATTGGCCCAAACTAAGTTACCGGTAGCTTCAGGAAGTGCTACGGGATAGGTTTCCCCGGTTTCCAAGTTTTTAAAATGAATCTTGTAACGCCTTCTGCCAACATCATCAACAGCATAAGCCAGCACCTGGTTATCAGGGCTTACTTTCAATCCCGCTACGCTGAAGAACTCGTGTCCTTCCGCCAGTTCATTTACATCGAGGATCACCTCTTCCGGCGCTTCCAAGGTTCCCTTCTTACGGCAATGAATTGGGTATTCTTTACCTTTTTCATAACGGGCATATAAATAGTACCCGTTATCGAAGGTGGGGACGCTTTCATCCGTTTCCTTGATGCGGCCTTTCATTTCGTTAAATAGCTTTTCCTGCAAGTGTTTGGTATGCGACATCACCGTGTCTACATAAGCGTTTTCAGCTTCCAGGTAGCGGAGTACTGCCGGGTTATCCCTTTCATTGAGCCAGTAATAATTGTCGATACGGACATCTCCATGTGCCACGAGCTCTTTCGGTTTCTTTTCTACAGTCGGGGGCGGAATCTTCATATAATCTTTGTTTTGTTGGGTCGAACTATTACAGGCGCAAAGTACTACAATGGCCAAAATTGGAGCTAATTGTTTCATAACAACTTTTTGGGACTATGCTAAATTTAAAGAATCTAATTGAAAAATGACATGGATTTATTAGCATAAAAAAACCTGCTACCCATAGGCGGGAAGCAGGTTGGTTTCAAAATATGTTAAAAGGATCAGGAGATAAGCATCTTGGTTGGGTTCCAATCGATCACCTTCTTTTTGAAATAACTTTCATTTACTGCCAATGCTGGTCCGGCGGCTCTCAGGCCAAAGGTTGCATCTTCAACGATCGGTTTACCGTTTCGCATTGCTTCAAAAAAGTTAACGAAATGATCGTAGCGATCATCATAGCCTTTAGGCGCCGCATAACTACTTTCTTCGAACTTGCCTTTAGCAGCATTCGCGTATTTCTCATTATAAGACTTAATGAATGCCTTTTTCTCCGCTTCGGTGAAGGTATTGAAAGTATCCCATCCACCGTAGCCGGGTGCTTCGGGAAGTTTATGTTGTTTCATCTTGAAATCGTTCCAGCCGAGTTCAATCACGCCTTCTGTTCCGATTAAACGGGTATATTCTCCGCCGCCGCCGCCATCTGCAAAGTTCACGCGCAGATTCATTTGGAAGGCAGGATGCGTATCGGTTTCAGGATAATCGAATATGGCAACCATAACATCCGGTACATCGCGGCCATCGATCCATTGCACCAAATTTCCGCTAGAGAAAATCCTATTGGGGCCCTCGGAATCGATCATGAAATGTAAACCGGAAATCAGGTGTACGAATAAATCTCCCGGCACGCCGGTTCCATAGGCCTGGTAGTTTCTCCAACGGAAGAAACGAACCGGGTCGAACGGTGTTTTGGGCGTATCCTTGAGGAAGGTGTCGTAATCAACTGTTTTGGGTGAAGCATCTGTAGGGATAGAGTATTCCCAGGCGCCTAAAGCGGAATGGCGATCAATTTTGGCTTCTACAAAATTCAATTTACCGATAGCACCGGATTGATACAATTTCTTGGCTTCGGCCAATGCCACGCTGCTTACCCTTTGACTGCCTACTTGGAAAACAGCATTGGTGGCCTTTTGCGTCTTTATCACTTCATGTCCTTCGGAAATTTGCTGAACCATCGGTTTTTCACAATACACCGCTTTCCCCTTCTTCATGGCTTCGATGGAAATAGTATCGTGCCAATGATCCGGGGTAGCGATTACAACCGCGTCAATGTCTTTCCTATCGAGTATTTCGCGGTAATCCCTGGTGGTATATATCTGCTGACCGTACACTTCTTTAGCATGTTCAAGGTGACCGGTATATAAATCTGCAACACCAACCAGTTCCACACCGGGAACCCGGAGTGCGCAAGAAATATCACCGAAGCCCATGATACCCATGCCGATACCGGCGATCCTGATTTTATCGTTCGAGCTAACAGGTTTTTGTCCGGGGAGTATGGTTTGTGGAATGGGCTTAGCAGCTAAGCCTGAAAGTGACCCCGCCCCCAGTGCAGCGGCCGTGGTACCAAGCTGCTGGAGGAATTTTCTACGAGAATTATTGGGCATATTAGAAAGATTTAGAGTTCTAAAAGTTAGGAAGATGTACCCAATTATGCAAACAAGTGTACCATTCGGACTAGATAGAAGGGTTGACAGGTGGATAAATGGTAAATCGCGATTGGCAGGACGGTCTCGATTGGCAGGACGGCCGAGACTGGCAGGACGGCCTCGCGAGGCCGTCCCATCCATAAATCACAAAAGGCGCCCTGGATGGGGCGCCTTCAAAATAATTATCACGGAAAATTGCTATTCTTTGCTGAAACCTGCGCCGATAAATTCGCGGTTCAAACGTGCGATGTTAGTCAGGGAAATACCTTTAGGGCATTCCGCTTCACAAGCGCCGGTATTCGTACAGCTACCGAAGCCTTCTTTATCCATTTGCGCTACCATATCAATTGCACGTTGTTTACGTTCAGGATGACCTTGAGGCAGCAATGCCAATTGAGATACTTTAGCAGAAACGAACAACATAGCAGATGAGTTCTTACAAGCTGCCACGCAGGCACCGCAACCGATACAAGCCGCGGCCGCGAAAGCCACATCCGCTTTATCTTTACCGATTGGAATGTTATTGGCATCTTGCGCGTTTCCAGTATTTACGGAAACGAAACCACCTGCTTCGATAATTCTATCGAAGGAAGTCCTATCAACCATCAAGTCTTTTAATACCGGGAAAGCTCCTGCACGCCAAGGTTCTACAGTAATGGTATCGCCATCATTGTAGGCACGCATATGCAGTTGGCAGGTTGTTGTTTCATCCCAAGGGCCGTGAGCACGGCCATTTATATACATGGAACACATACCGCAAATACCTTCACGGCAATCGTGATCGAAAGCTATCGGTTCTTTCCCTTCGTTGATCAATCGCTCATTCAACACATCAAACATCTCCAGGAACGACATGTCCTTAGAAACATCTGAAACTTGGAACGTTTCAAAGTGACCCTGATCCTGGGCGTTTTTTTGTCTCCAAACTTTGAGTGTTAAATTCATTATTCAAAAATTAAATGTTAAGTGTTGCCGGCTGGTTACGGATTAGTTTCGCTTATTTGTAGCTACGTTGAGTTGGATGAACAACATCGAAGTTCAACGGCTCCTTATGTAAATCGTATTTACTTGGCCCTTGATACTCCCATGCAGCTACATATTGGAAGTTTTCGTCGTCGCGTTTAGCTTCCCCGTCTTCTGTTTGAGATTCTTCACGGAAGTGACCTCCGCAAGATTCGCGGCGATGCAAAGCATCGATACACATCAACTCGCCCAGTTCGAGGAAATCGGCTACACGGCCTGCTTTTTCCAGTTCGGTATTGATCCCATTGGCATCTCCCGGGATACGAACATCTTTCCAGAATTCTTCACGGAGGGCTTTAATTTCTTCAATCGCTTCTTTCAGTCCTTGTTCGTTACGGGCCATACCGCATTTATCCCACATGATTTTACCCAGGGCTTTATGGAAATGATCCACGGATTTAGTACCCTGTATGCCCATCAGTTTTTCAAGACTAGCTTGGACATTCTTTTCAGCTTCTTCGAATGCGGGGTGATCTGTAGGGATAGCCTTGGTATGAATTTCATCTGCCAAGAAGTTACCCACTGTATAAGGAATCACGAAATAACCATCTGCTAAACCTTGCATCAGCGCGGAAGCACCCAAACGGTTGGCACCGTGATCGGAGAAGTTCGCTTCACCCAGCGCGTATAAACCGGGAACGGTAGTCATCAGTTCATAATCCACCCAAAGTCCACCCATGGTATAGTGTACCGCTGGATAAATACGCATCGGTGTTTCGTAAGGATTTTCACCGGTAATTTTCGCGTACATATCGAACAGGTTACCATATTTCTCTGCTACAACCGCTTTACCCATGGCAATGATTTCTGCATCGGAAGCATGATCTTTACCGTGTTTGCTGGCTTCGATTTTACCGTAACGTTTGATCGCATCGGCATAATCCAAATATACGGCCATCTTGGAAGCGCCCACACCGTAACCGGCGTCACATCTTTCCTTGGCGGCTCTTGAAGCCACATCGCGGGGAACGAGGTTACCGAAAGCGGGGTATCTTCTTTCCAGGTAATAATCTCTTTCATCTTCAGGAATTTCTGAAGGTTTGCGGGTATCATCCTTTTTCTTAGGCACCCAGATACGACCATCGTTCCTCAAGGATTCGGACATCAGGGTCAATTTAGACTGGTGATCGCCGGAAACCGGGATACAAGTCGGGTGAATCTGTGTGAAGCAAGGGTTACCGAAGAAGGCGCCCTGTTTGTGGGCCTTCCAAGCTGCGGTAACATTAGATCCCATAGCGTTTGTAGACAGGAAGAAAACGTTTCCGTAACCACCTGTACATAATAATACCGCGTGACCGAAATGGCGTTCCAGTTTACCGGTTACCAGGTCACGGGCAATGATTCCGCGGGCTTTACCATCGATTTTCACGATGTCGAGCATCTCGTGGCGGCGGTACATTTTTACTTTACCGAGGGAAACTTGTCTTTCCAAGGCAGAGTAAGCACCGAGCAATAATTGTTGCCCGGTTTGACCGGCAGCGTAGAAAGTACGTTGTACTTGCACCCCGCCGAAAGAGCGGTTGCTCAGCAAACCGCCATATTCGCGGGCAAAGGGAACACCTTGCGCCACGCATTGGTCGATGATGTTACCACTCACTTCAGCCAAACGGTACACGTTGCTTTCGCGGGCGCGGTAGTCACCACCTTTAACCGTATCGTAAAAAAGACGGAAAACGGAGTCACCGTCATTTTGATAGTTCTTAGCAGCATTGATACCCCCCTGGGCAGCGATAGAGTGCGCGCGGCGGGGACTATCTTGGAAACAGAATGCTTTTACAGAATAACCGAGCTCTGCGAGAGAAGCTGCGGCAGATGCACCGGCAAGACCTGTACCTACAACAATCACTTCAAGTTTGCGCTTGTTGGCAGGGTTTACCAGTTTAACGGTGCTTTTATATTTACTCCACTGAGTTTCTAGCGGTCCAGCAGGAATTTTTGAATTGAGCATATATCCTTACTTTTCAGAATTAATTAAAGAAAATGTACAATGGGATGATGGCGAAGCCAACAGGAATAGCAATACCAAAGATCCATACGCCGATGAAATTGATAAGGCCGTTGTACTTTTTGTGGTTTAAACCGAAGGTTTGGAAAGCACTTTTGAAACCATGAATCAAGTGGAATGAAAGCGCGATCATACCGACAGTGTACAATACCACGATCCAAGTTTCTTTAAAGGCAACTTGAACCACTTTATATAAATCCTTGTATTCTTTACCATCATAGGTGTTCATAGGCAGTTCGCCGTAGTGGAATTTCCACCAGAAATTAGCCAGGTGAATCACGATAAAGATGAAGAGGATACTTCCCATGATCGCCATCTGGCGGCTAAACCATGAAGATGTTTTGTTGCCGGGTTTTACAGCATACTTTACCGGGCGTGATGCGCGGCTTTTGAAGGTCAGTTGAATGGCAATAAATGCATGTAGCACGATGATAATCTTCAATCCCCAGGCGATGAACTGGATCAAGCTGTTATGACCCATAAACTCCGCATAAGCATTGAAAGCCTTGCCATCATCTTTATACAACAACTGGAAGTTACCAGCTAAGTGTACAATGACGAAACTACATAAAAATAAGCCGGTAGCGCCAACTAACAACTTTTTACCAATTGAGGTACTAAAGAATTGTGACCATTTCATAAGATACTTTCTAAGCTTCCTTTTGTAAAATGATAAATTGAAATGACGGGCAAATTTATAACATGATTGATGAAATTCAAATGATAATTATCACAAAAACGGCACTTAAAGCCACAATTATGGCCGTTTTAAATGTGTAAAACTTACTCTAAGCGCCTCAGCATCCAGTTGTCTATCACATTAAACAGGTGTTGGGGCTGAAATGTTCGCCACTTTGCATCTTCGGCCAAGTGGATATAATGATCCAAATGGGCATGTTTAAACTCTTGCCGGGTTTGTTCCGGCATGTTCAACGCCACGATCCAGCCTCCTTCATCGCGGATATCCTCCCACCATTCTTCATAATAATCGCTATCACCGGAATGAAAATTGAGCACGTTCTCGCAAATCAGTATGTATTTATAAATGCCCTGGGGGATCATCGCATCTATGATCTCGCGCTTCAGGGTCATGATATTATCTTCGATCGCATCATTCCACTCCCCGATTAATTCTATTATGGCATAATTAAACTCGTAATCCACGAAAAGCATCTTCATGTATAGATTCGGGGCGCCAAAATAATCCCATTGCGGGTGAATATAGTAGTTGTACACCGTGTTACTAAACTCAAACTCGCTGTATTCCCTCCCGTAAAAGGGAGAAAACTCATCTTCTTCGGCCGCATATAAATGTCTCCAATTATAAAAGGGTTCAATCTCGTGCATGGCGGCAAATTACTTATTTTGATAGGAAAATGCCCATTGGTAAAATCCTAATTTTTCCTTATCCTATAATAACTAAATTGTTTAGCTAATCGTCATCAACTACGGCTGGCTTTCCGCTGCTTTCTTTACGCTACCGTACTTTAGCAGTAATTTTTTTGCCTTCTCATAATCAGTTTCCCCGGTTTGCTCCATCAACATTTTAACACCGCGGTCTACGAGCTTATCATTGCTCAACTGCATGTTAACCATCTTGTTATCTTCTACCCTTCCCAACTGGATCATCACTGAAGTTGAAATCATATTCAACACTAATTTTTGCGCGGTGCCACTTTTCATGCGGGTACTCCCGGTGACAAACTCCGGCCCCACTACCACTTCCACCGGGAAATCTGCCGCGGCAGATACCGGCGCCCCGGGGTTGCAGGAAATGCTTCCCGTCGTAATCCCGTGTGCCTTACATTGTTCCAAAGCGCCTATAACATAAGGTGTTGTACCACTTGCAGCGATGCCGATCACAACATCCTTCGGACTAATATTATACGCCTGCAAATCATTCCAGCCCTGGGATTTGGAATCTTCCGCAAACTCAACGGCTTTCCTGATAGCCGAATCACCACCGGCGATTAAACCGACTACCAAGTCGAAAGGAACACCGTAAGTAGGCGGGCATTCCGAGGCATCCACGATGCCCAAACGACCGCTGGTTCCGGCTCCGAGGTAAAATAAACGTCCCCCGGCGAGCATTTTATCAGCGATAGCAGTCACCAGTTTCTCAATTTGCGGTATGGCCTTCTCCACGGCCAATGGAACGGTTTGATCTTCCTTGTTGATGTTTATTAACAATTCACGGATGCTCATTTGCTCCAAATGATGGTAATGGGAAGCTTGCTCCGTTACTCTAATAAATTCCATACGTAGATGTCTTAATATTAAAATTATTTACGAGGGTTGATTTCCGTGTGGTATTGGATCAGTCCCGCCATTGGCGATTTAACGATCGTTCCAAGCTGCAACTCGTACAATTCGCATAGCTGTTGGATGATATCCTTGAAATACCAAGCGATGCTACCGGTAAAATGCAGGGGAACCGTCCAGCTTTCACGGTATTTATAAATATGGTTGAAGAAAAATTCATTCAAGCCATCTTCCAAGATGTTTTCGATCATAAAATGCCCGCGGTTTTCGGACAGGAAAGGGGCAAATGTGGATAAGAAGCGGTTGGGGAGCGGTTTACGGTAAACGCTATCGAGAATTTCATCCTTCGTAATATGAAATTTTTCATCGAAGTTGGCTTTCAAATCTTCATCGAAAGTATGGTAAAGGTAATATTGTACTATTTTTTTGCCGAGGTAAGCCCCGCTTCCTTCATCACCTAAAATAAATCCCAAACCGGGGTTATTTTTCACGATTTTTTCACCATCGTAGTAACAAGAGTTGGAACCTGTTCCCAAGATACTGGCAACACCTTTCTCCTTGCCGCATAAGCCTTTAGCTGCGGCAGCCAAATCATGATCTGCCTCCACGTAAGTATCCATGAACACGCTTTGCAGGCTATCATGCAATAGTTTAGCATTCTGGCTACTGCCTAAGCCGGTGCCGTAATAAAAAATCTCATCAATATGCAGCTTACGGGGCATTTGCGGTAAAAGCTCCTGTTCCAGTATATTGATAATCTGTTCGCCGGTTTGAAAATACGGGCTAATCCCCTGTGTACGGTAAGTTGCGCGGCTGTCGCCGTTGATCAGGCACCACTCAGTTTTGGTGGAACCGCTATCTGCCACTAATGTAATATTTGTAGGCATACCCAGATGAATTTAGGAAATTAAAAGATCGATGGATGAAGAATTGAAATTGAATACCCTATTTTTGCCACAAGTTAAGGAAAACGGTTTCACATTAGCAAATATTAAAAAACCGTCATCCGGGATTAAATTTTAGCGATTAATATTCGAAGTATGTCGAAAAACAGGAAATTGAACGTCTTTTTACCGTTCTTATTTGCCTTGGTATTAGCTTTGGGAATGTTCATTGGCTATAGAATGCCTACGGTTCGCAACAGTAGCTCCAAGATTTTTTTCGTCCCGAATAAAAGGGATGCCTTGCAGGAGGTAGTTGACCTATTGAAGTATAAATATGTAGATAGCGTCCATCTCGGAGATTTACAAGAAGACGCCATCAATGCATTACTCAAGCATTTAGATCCGCACTCTATCTATATTCCAGCGGAACAATTAGCTAGGATCAATGAAGACCTGAATAGTAATTTTGAAGGTATCGGTATCGAGTATTCTATGTTCAACGATACGCTCAACGTGGTCAACGTGCTGCAAGGTGGACCGTCTGAAGAAGCAGGTTTGCAAATGGGAGATAAGATTATAAGGGTTAATGATTCATTAATCGCGGGTGTTAATATTTCAGATAACAAGATTAAGTATTATTTACGCGGGCCCCAGGGTTCGAGTGCTAAGCTCAGCCTCCTGCGCGATCACCAGGAAAAAACGATCCAGGTGAAAAGGGGGATTATCCCTTTATATAGCATCAACGCCCATTATATGGTAGGCCCCGGCATCGGCTATATCAAGATCGATCGTTTCAGCGAATCTACCGTGGATGAATTTATGGCGGCATTGCGGGAGTTGACCCGTGCGGGCATGGAAAAATTAATCATCGACGTAAGGCAAAACCCAGGTGGTTTACTCGATGCAGCTTTCAGAATATCCGACCAGTTATTGGATGGTAGCAAGGTGGTAGTTTATACGGAAGGCGTTCATTCACCTAAAAAAGAATATAAAACCAATCAGCCCGGACTTTTTGAAAAAGGAGCCTTGGTAATCATGACCGACGAAAGCTCCGCTTCTGCCAGTGAAGTGTTGGCCGGCGCGGTGCAAGATTGGGATCGCGGCACAATTATAGGTAGGAGAACCTTCGGCAAAGGACTCGTGCAGGATCAATACAACCTGAGCGATGGCGGCGCATTGCGCTTAACGATTGCGCGGTATTATTTACCGAGCGGCAGAAGTATCCAGAAGTCTTACAAAGATGGCCGCGAAGCCTACGGGGAGGATTTGGAGAACCGGTATATTCACGGTGAGCTGCTCAATAAAGACAGCATCCAGATTTACGATACCGTTGAATACAAAACGGAAAAAGGCAGGACTGTATACGGCGGCGGCGGTATCATTCCGGATGTATTCGTTCCATACGACACGGCTCATTATTCTACCTTGCAATTACAGATATATCAACAAAATCTTTACAGCGAATTTGCATACGAATACTACTTGGCGCACAAAGCTGATTTTGCAGGTTATAAAGACATTAAAGATTTTATCCAAGAATTTACCATCACACCGGCAATATTACAATCGTTTTATAGCTACGTACAGAAAGCCAGTATTAACCCTACCAGGCATAGCGTAAAAGATGATGAAGATATCAGCCTGAGACTGAAAGCCTTACTGGCCAGGAAACGTTGGGATTTAAATGGTTATTACGAAGTAATGAACCAAGACGACCCGATGGTTGAAACGGCTGTGAAAAAGATACAGGAGATGGCGGAATAAAAACTATATGTAACCAGTATAGATGTAAAAGCCCGGTGAATCACGATTTGCCGGGCTTTTATTTTGACATCAGCGATGTATTGCTGG
This sequence comes from Chitinophaga caeni, assembly GCF_002557795.1. Classification (NCBI taxonomy): domain Bacteria; kingdom Pseudomonadati; phylum Bacteroidota; class Chitinophagia; order Chitinophagales; family Chitinophagaceae; genus Chitinophaga; species Chitinophaga caeni. Next base: position 5,102,649 of record NZ_CP023777.1, read on the forward strand.
CCGATGCTTCCATACCGTAAGTGTTCGAAACCCGGGACTATAAATATATTGCGATCGATGTAAATTATAATAAATCTATTCCCTTGTATTATCATCCAAATTTTACAAAAAAAATACTGCTCCGGGTAACAACTCAATGTTGAAATTAAACTTCATTAGTTTTTAAATCGAAATTTAAAATTCCCGATAAGGAAATAAATTAAAGTTAAAAAACACAGAAAATTGATATGCAATGAAATTATTCCCGTAAAAAATCAAGAATTTGAATCCGGTACCAGGTGATCTAAATCTTTCAATAGCGCCCCTGTATCTTCGTTCCAAACATCTAACCTGAATAAAAAATCATAAGGGAAGAGAAAAGCCTATGTGACCAAATGACTGCATTCACAAATAGTAAATCTTCTTTTTCATCTGAACCTAAGTATAAAATCAAACTACTAATAAGAGCATAAAGTACCGCGGCCATCGTTCCTAATTGGAAGAGCTGTTGCTGCACATACCACTATTTCGATCGCAGAGATCATCAATAATCTTAGCAGAAATTCTCCATCATTTATTGTACTATAAAAACCTTCCATTATTATTAATAATATGAATAGGCTGAGAATAATCAACCCACCGACAGATAAGGATACCGCCAGCGCGAACTTTTTTTTTATTCATTACTAATATTAATTGTTTGTATCTCTTCTTCCAATGATGCGGCCATCGTACTATTACGGGGAGCTAATTTGACAAAATTGATAAGGAACATCAATGAAACAATCCCGATGCAAACGGCTACTAGTAAAGGATTGAGTTGATCTTCATCACCAAATTTCATCAGCACGTAAAGCAGCCAGATTAAAGGTAGAACCGTTACAATAGATTTTATTTTTTTGACTTCAAGTTTCCTATAAAAAATAATTATTATGGTATAATTCAAAATGGCGATGATGCTGTAATTAATGAAGTTCTGAATAAGGCTGTATTTCAGGAGATCCAAGTATACTTGGTGAGTATTCAATACCAGCTCGCTCTTTATATAAGTAACAACAAGATAATACCCAATAGATGTACAAATTGAATGGATCAGTAAGCCAAGCCCAAATACGGATAAGCTATATTTTAAAGGTTTCATGCAACAAATTTAATCAACGCTTCTCTTCCAATCCCCTTAATCTAAATACGATGATCCCTACAATAATTAATAAAGGATAAAATGCAATAATGCTTTCCGGGGTGAATAGCACGCTGGCTGTTTCTCTTTGTGCCCCGCGGTATAACAAGCAGCACATCACGAGAATCGGCGCCAAGGCGAAGGCCCACTTTAGCGTTACGGTATCTAAAATGTCGTGGTATGCGCTTACCAACCAATAATATAAGCACCAAAGCGCTACCCCGCCCAAGAACACGAATATGGATAACCGGATCCACAAATGCAAGATCGTGTCAAGCAATAAGTTCGCATTGATTACTTTTTGCAGGATTAAAGTAAATAAAAGTGCGCTGATTACCGGTGAGAGTAACAAGGGAAGTAGCACTACCAGGGTTATAAATTTCTTAGGTTGCATAATAGGTTAAATAGTTGCTTCGAAGAATAATTTACAAAAAAATCTTTATATATGATTCCAGTATTTCGCAAATTTATTTCAAGAAACGGGCGTATAAATCCCCTACTCCTTGTAAATCAAGGAGCAACCTGCAACGTAAAAATTAATACCGCTTAACGGTACCTGAAAGCGTAACGGGTATTTACCAACCTGCGCCTGCGGCTATCGTCCATCTTGGAGTAAACGCCGAGCGAAGCCAGTATCGCGACAAGGAACGCAAGTGCAAAAGATACCAGCAAATGTCCTAAAGGAAAACCCTCCCCGATCGATGCGGCGCTTGCCGGCGGGAAGAAAGACATGGAGATATAATAAACGATGAAAAACATCATGATCCCTGTTACGGCAAACAGGGCAGACGAAACTAATAATCTACGAAACATGAGGCATAGGTAGTTTACCAGGTTTAAAGAATCATATGGTTTTGAGGTAATCTGCTTGTCAATGGACAAAATCAATATTTAGATCTTTGTTGTTTCAACCGGGTCAATTTACAGTGTAATCCTTCATTTCTAACTCAGCATCTAAAATTTGTCAATTTATTAATATAAAACAATAACGCTTTCGTGTAAAAATTTCAAGCTGCATTTCAAAATTCAATCATATTAAATTTAAGTAAATATTTTCAATAATATATAATTTTTTTATAATTTATTTGTTTCTCCCGGCTTAAAAGCCGTTACGTATTTGAAAATACGCTCCATATTTAGTAAAAAACATGCGCGCCGTCAACCCGGGGTATGAGAATTCTCATATCCAAGCTCGTTGCATATCAATATTTTACGGCTCAAATAGTCGGAACTTTGTATTACAATAAAAGATCGGAAACCAGGAATAGAAAGGCATTCAACATCATATGAAGGGACATTAAAAATAATCTAAACACCATCCTTAAAAGGATAACACGTCCGTGTTATAAAGATACGGCTCCAAACAGCGTGCTGAAAGGAAATGTGAAAAAGTTCTGTTTTTGGACAAACCCAAGGAGGTGGGTCGTGGTAAGAGGTTGTAAGTAGGGAGTGGAACCCACCTTTCTTCTGATATTAGTAATGTTGGGGTTAAGTATAGAAGATGGATCCCCATTTTCTTTTGAAAGGCGGTAAGTGAAGTTGATAGGCCGCCTTTCTATTAATTCTCAACATGTTATATAAATTCATTTACCCAGGTAAAGACATACATACAATGGTTACACTAGGAAATATGTACAGCACGGATCTTTATCCGTGCTTTTTTGGGCACAAAAAAGCCGTTAGCAAAGTGCTAACGGCCCAATTAAGTTTATTTTTAACTCGATAGAATTAAAAATTATTTAGCAGGCTCAGCTGCAACTGTAGTATCAGCAGCAGGAGTAGCTGTAGAATCTGTTGTTACCGCGGTAGAATCTGGAGTTGTAGTTTCAGCAGGAGCAGCAGATTCAGTAGCTGCAGTAGTATCTTTTTCAGAAGTAGTACCGGCTGAATTACAAGCTGCGAAAAGACCTGCAGCGATCGCTAAAACGAATAATTTTTTCATGTTGTTTGTTTGGTTTTATAAGTGCCGCAAAGCTACTCAAAAATTATATAAAACAATAAATATTTTTATAATAAGTGTTTTCTTCTAATTATTTCTTCCTGAAAAATATCTTGATAGGTACACCGGTGAAGTCAAAGTTTTCACGCAACTTATTCTCCAAGTAGTTCTTATAAGGTTGCTTAATATCATCGGGAAGATTACAGAAAAAGGCAAATGCCGGTGTATATGTCGGCAATTGCGTCACGTATTTAATACGGATCGGCGTTCCCCTTACTACCGGCGGATGGTAAGATTCGATCGCTTTCAGCATGACTTCGTTCAAGCGGGAAGTTTGAATCTTCTTAGTCCTGTTTTCACATACCTCCAAGGCCACTTCTATCGCTTTGAAAATCCTTTGCTTCTCCACGACGGAGGTGAAGATAATCGGTACATCGTTGAACGGCGACAATCTCGATTTCAACTCCTTCTCGTAATCACGCGCCGTATTGGTTTGTTTTTCTTTAACAAGATCCCATTTATTCACCAAGATGACCAAGCCTTTCCCTTTACGGGCAGCCAAGCTGAAGATGTTCAAATCTTGCGCCGTGATACCTTTCTCCGCGTCCAGCAACAACATACAAACATCTGCTTCATCCATCGCCTTGATGGCGCGGATCACTGAATAAAACTCCAGGTCTTCGCTCACTTTATTCTTCCGGCGAAGGCCCGCGGTATCTATCAACACGAAATCTTTTTGGAATAAATTGTAATGCGTGTGGATGGTATCGCGTGTCGTACCGGCAATTTCGGAAACGATATTGCGCTCCTGCCCTACCAACGCGTTCAGCAGTGAGGATTTACCAACGTTCGGCTGACCGATAATCGCGATCTTCGGCAGCGCTTCGTTTTTCTCTTCCACCAGGAACTCGTCCGTGATCAGGGCGGTAATATCATCAAGCAATTCACCCGTACCGCTCCCGGTCATCGAGGATAGGAAATGTACATTTTCGAATCCCAGGGCATAAAACTCGGTTGCTTCTAAACGGCGGTCACTATTATCAACTTTATTGACAACTAGGAATACCGGTTTGGATGAACGCCTCAACAAGTCCGCCACATCTGCATCCAGATCGGTAATACCTGTTGCTACATCGCACATGAATATTAATGCATTGGCTTCTTCCATGGCAATTTTCACCTGCTTGCGGATCTCCCTTTCGAATACGTCATCACTATTTGATACGAAGCCTCCTGTATCGATCACGTTAAACGTTTTTCCATTCCAATCAGCCACACCGTATTGGCGATCGCGCGTCACCCCGCTCACATCATCCACGATTGCCTTCCTTTGCTCTAGCAAACGGTTAAACAAAGTAGATTTACCAACATTCGGGCGACCAACGATCGCTACTGTAAAACCAGCCATATTACCGGGTATTTAAATTTTTGTTGTTCTAAACATCTGACCAAGCCTTGCGGGTTGGTTTAATTATAATCCATATTCGCGTAAATAGTTGTCGTTATCACGCCATTTATTACGCACTTTTACGAAAAGTTCCAGGAATACCTTCCTTTCGATGAAAGCTTCGATTTCCTGGCGGGCTTCCGTTCCCAATTTACGGATCGCTGAACCTTTTTCTCCCAGGATGATCGCTTTCTGCGTTTCGCGGGTCACGATGATCTCGGCAGATATTTTCGTCAAAGTATTTTTTTCTTGGAACTGTGTAACGATGACCGCCGTATGATAAGGGATCTCTTCATCGTAAAGGTGGAAGATCTTTTCCCGGATCATTTCGGCTACGAAGAACCGCGTGCTCCGATCCGTCAGCGTATCTTCCGGGTAAAAAGGCATCCCTTCCGGCAAGTACTCAACGATCGTTTTCAACAGGTCTTTCACGCCCTTTTTCTGAATGGCAGCAACCGGTACTACTTCTTTTGCTTTTCCCCAATCTTTACATTTTTGAACCAGCGCATCCAGGTCATCTTTCATCAAAAGATCAACCTTGTTGATCACTAAAAGAAAAGGAGCTTTCAGGCGGAGCGATTCAAATAAAGCCAAGTTCTCATCCACGTTATCCTTGGCATCCATGATCAGCAATGCTAGATCGGCATCTTCCAATGCAGATTTCACGGCGCCCATCATTTTTTCATGCATCTTGTATTTCGGGTCGATGATGCCCGGTGTATCGGAGAATACAATTTGATAATCCGGCTGGGTAACGACACCGGTAATGCGGTGCCTGGTTGTTTGAACCTTGGGGGAAATGATAGCTAATTTCTCACCGATAATGGTGTTCAACAAAGTACTTTTCCCCGCATTCGGTTTACCAAAAATATTGACGAATCCTGCTTTAAACATATCTCGATTGTTTGGCCAAAAGATGAACGTACACTATTTTTTGATGATACAAATTTAGGGAGAATACCTGCATCCATTAGCTCCAATAAAAAAAGCCGAAACTACTTCGGCTTTATAAACTTTGTAGCGAGGAGCGGATTCGAACCACTGACCTTCGGGTTATGAGCCCGACGAGCTACCTCTGCTCTACCTCGCAATGTGGGTGCAAAATTAGGGGAATTCATTTTAACTACCAAATAAAATTTTAAAAATGAAGGAATTAGCGGTGGAAATAGCCCTCCACCGCTCATCCGGCTTACATCAGCTCCAATTTATGAACAGAGAGTTTCAGCGCCGTCACCATCTCGCCGTTGCTATTGTTATAACTGGCAGCGGAGGGTAAGCCCTCTACAAAAACCTTTTTCCCTTTCTTCAGGTAAGGCTCCAGGGCTTCCCGGTCCCAAAGGGCACAATCGACCCAAACGGTTTGTTCCTGCGTTTCGCCGTTAGCATCTTTTGTTTTCTCGTTATGGGCTACGGAAAAGTTCAATACACTCCGGTCTTTCACATTGCCGCAACGGGCATCTGAACCGATATTACCGATGATTTGTAATTTCAACATGTAGGTTGATTTTTTGGATTAACAAATTAAATACGAATGCCTGGCTGAAATTTATTTTGATAAGTTAACAAACATACTTCTTTATCCAGCCATAACATCCTGGTTTTTAAGACAACTGAAATTACAAACCAGGAAGGTATTACCCAAAAAAAATTTGAATAAATTCTGCTCGAAGTCATCTACCTTTGTAACGGAAACAGCGGATTATTTGAAGATTCACTTTATATCTGCAAGGTTTCACCTCGGGGTGCCTTACAATTACAGGCTGAGATCATACCCGTTGAACCTGGACCAGGTAATGCTGGTTAGGAAAGGTAAGTACTTTCACCTTACCTGTTTTATGATCTGAAAGCGGCTGAAAGCCGCATTAAATGCTTACCTCTCAAGGTAGCATGTATTTATTATTTGTAAAATCGAGTAAACAGGATCGAATCATGAGAATCTTTTTAGTATTCGCATTGCTCTGTCAATGCGCATTATTACATGCACAGGGAATTATCAGCGGAACCGTAACCGATCAATCAAGCGGTAAGCCGATAGAAGGGGTGAATATCGTTATTCAACCTGCCCTCAATCAAGGTACACAGTCCGGTACGGATGGGAAATACAGTATCAAGATCAACCACGGTCAAAATATTACGTTAAAGGCGACCTACTTAGGGTACAAAGTATTTAGCAAGAACTTAACCGTAAAGGGAAATATTACATTAGATATAGCGCTGGAAGAAACGGGCTTATTTGTAAAACCGGTAGAAATATCCAGTACCAGGGCCTCGAAGAATGCCCCCTTCACCAAATCGGAGTTATCTGCGGAAGATATTCAAAAGCAGAACCTCGGTCAAGATTTACCGTTATTATTAAACCAGTTACCCGGTGTTGTTACCAACTCCGATGCAGGGAATGGCGTGGGTTATACCGGCCTCAGGGTTAGGGGATCCGATATTACCCGGATCAACGTTACGGTGAATGGCATACCGATCAATGATGCTGAATCCCAGGGTACATTTTTTGTAAATATGCCGGATTTTGCATCGAGCTTGAACAGTATACAATTGCAACGCGGGGTCGGCACTTCGACCAACGGCGCGGGAGCATTCGGCGCTACCTTGAACCTCAGCACCAATACTTATAATGAAAAAGCTTACGCTAGCTTCGATAACAGTTACGGTTCTTACGATACATGGAAACATACCATCAAGGCAGGAACCGGCTTGATCAATAAGCATTTTACTTTCGATGCCCGGCTTTCCAAACTATCATCCAACGGTTATGTAGACAGGGCTTCATCCGATTTAAAATCTTATTACACTTCGGCTGCTTATATATCCAAGAATACGGCGATCCGCTTAAATATCTTCTCAGGTAAAGAAAAAACGTACCAGGCCTGGAACGGCATCAGCAAGGAACAATTGGAAAACGACAGGACTTATAACTCTTCCGGAACAGAAAAACCGGGTAAACCATATGATAATGAAACCGATAACTACCAACAAGATCATTACCAATTGTTTTACAACCAGGTCATCAGTCCTGCATTAGATTTCAACATTGCATTGCACCTGGCACGCGGCAAAGGCTACTATGAAAATTATAAAGCCGGGGAAGCATACGGAGATTACGGACTGACGCCGCCGATTATTGGCTCCGATACAATTCGCAACACCGACCTGGTTCGGCAATTATGGCTGGATAATTACTTCTACGGAACGGTTTTCTCATTAAATGGGCATCACAGCAAGTTAAATTGGACTTGGGGCGGCGGTTACAACCGCTATGACGGGAAACATTACGGTAGGATTCCTTGGGCAGAATACCCGGTAGATATCAATTATGAATGGTATCATCTAAAAGCTTTTAAATCGGATGTAAACACTTATTTAAAAGGAGAATACACATTATTAGATCAATTGCAGGTATTTGCCGATATCCAATATAGGCATGTCAAATATAATATTGATGGTTTTAGAAAGAATCCCGGCTTAATTCAACATAATCTATATAATTTTGTGAATCCGAAAGTAGGCGCCCGGTACACCATTAATAAGCAACAACAACTTTATGCTTCGTTCGCAGTGGGTAACAAGGAACCAAACAGGGATGATTTTGAGGCAGGAATTGAACAAACACCCAAGAGTGAACGTTTAGAAAATATAGAAGTAGGATATGTTTACCGCCATCAAGATGTAGTATTGCAGGGAAATTTGTATTACATGAATTACCACAACCAATTGGTTTTAACAGGAAGCATTAATGATGTTGGAGCGTACACGCGCACCAATATTCCCGACAGTTACCGCGCCGGTATTGAATTACAGGCTGCAACAAATATTACGGACTTCATGACCCTTTCTGCTAACGGTGCATTCAGTAAAAACAAAATCAAATCTTTTACAGCATTTATTGACGATGATTATTATAGTGGGGTACCTAAAGAAGTAAATTTAAAAAATACGGATATTTCTTTCTCGCCAGCCGTAGTAGCGGGTTATACCTTAAGTGTAAAACCTGTGAAAAATTTAGTGATAGAATGGTTAGGAAAATACGTAAGTAAGCAATATCTTGACAACACATCTACTGAAGATGCTACTTTACCATCTTACTTTGTTAGCGATGCAAGGATCAATTACCTTGTGCCTCAAAAATTATTTAAAGAATTAGGCTTACAATTGATGTTGAACAACATATTCAACAGGAAATATGTAGCAAATGGGTACACTTACACCTATTTCGCTAGTAACCAAGTAGCCGCAGAGAACGGATATTACCCCATGGCAACATTTAACGTGCTGGCCGGGGTGCATATCTCTTTTTAAGTTGTACCCATATCCGAGACACATACAGAGAGCACCTAGCCATCGTTGCTACGGTGCTTCTCTCATTTCATCATCCTGGAGAGAGGATGAGAGAATGAGAGAATAAGGAAAGCCAAGGCATACCTTGGCTCAACATACATACCTTGGATCAACGCATATCTCTATTTCAACAACCCATCCACCGCTTCGTGTACCCGCTCGAAATGAAACCCTTCCAAGACCGACTCCATCATTTGTTGGATAGCAGCCGTTTGAAGGTTATTAATGCTTCCTTCGTGCGTATGGTTCACCTCTGTGCTGGCCACGTATTTTCCGGACTCGATATCCATCCCCACTTGCTTATACGCTTCCCTGAAAGGTACGCCGCTTAGCACCAGGTTATTCACCACTTCCACGCTGAATAGATACTTATATTTTTCATCATCCAAAATATTATCTTTCACACGGATGTTTTCAACCATTAATTTCACCATCGACATACAGTCGCGCAAGGTTTGAAAAGCCGGGAACAGATTCTCTTTCAACAATTGCAGATCCCGATGGTAGCCTGATGGCAAGTTAGTAATCATCATCGCGATTTCATTCGGCAAAGCCTGCAATTTATTGCCATGGGAACGGATCAATTCCCAAACATCCGGGTTTTTCTTATGCGGCATAATGCTGGAGCCGGTTGTTAGTTCATCCGGGAAACTGATGAAGCCGAAGTTCTGATTCATAAACAAACAAGCATCCATCGACATTTTAGCCAAGGTGGCACCGAGGTTCGCCAAAGCGTAAGCAACGATTTTCTCGGTTTTACCACGCCCCATTTGGGCATATACCACGTTATAATTCAAATCATCAAATCCTAATAATTGGGTCGTCATCGTACGGTTCAACGGAAAAGAAGAACCGTAGCCTGCCGCGGAGCCCAGGGGATTCTTATTGACAACTTTATATGCGCTTTTCAACACTTCTAGGTCATCTACCAAACTTTCCGCATAAGCGCCGAACCATAAACCAAAAGAGGAAGGCATCGCGATTTGCAGGTGCGTATACCCGGGCAGCAAATACCCCTTAAACGCTTCACTTTGCTGTTGTAATAAATCGAATAAGGATTTTACATCCTTTACGATGCTCTCCAACTCAGCACGTAAGAACAATTTCAAATCAACTAAAACCTGGTCATTCCTAGAGCGGCCGCTATGAATTTTTTTACCGGATTCTCCCAAGCGCCGGGTCAATAACAGTTCCACCTGCGAATGAATATCTTCCACTCCATCTTCCAACACGAAGTCCCCCTGCGAAATTTCACCGTAAATATTTTTCAATTCCTGTTGCAATGCAGATAACTCTTCTCCGGTCAACAGACCGATAGATGCCAGCATCTTCGTATGCGCCAAAGATCCCAGCACATCGAAAGGCGCCAAGTAAAGATCCATTTCCCGGTCTTTACCAACCGTGAAGCGTTCCACCGAAGCCAAGGCGGTTTTATCTTTTTGCCACAATTTCATATTCAGTTTATTTAAATCACCGGGCATTCTTATACCCGGCTGGTTAAAAATCGTATTTGCTAAATATCCTTTCTTTCACCCCCGGCCATTCCGATGCCAGGATACTAAAGTAAACGGTATTCCTCCTATGCCCGGAGTAAGTGATCATATGTTCCCGTAAAGTGCCTTCATACTGCGCCCCGATGCTTTTAATCGCCAGCTGCGATTGCCGGTTCCGTTCATCTGTTTTCAACTCTACCCTATTGAAACCCATCACTTCAAAAGCATGTTGCAATAATGCATATTTCATCGCTTTATTGACTCCGCTACCATGCAACTTGGGATTGAGCCAGGTCGATCCGATTTCCAAACGTTTATGTACTTCAGAAATATTCATATACCTCGTACAGCCAACAACATTCCCCTGCTCACGATCAATTACCACGAAAGGAATAGAAAGTTCGGCTTCCCTTTCCTTGATGGCTGTTTCGATATATGTTGTCAGATCATTGACAGTATCCAGGCTTTGAACCCCGACTTCCCACAATTCCGGATCCAATGCAAAAGGTAATAATGCTGCAACATCATCCACATGCAAAGGGCGGAGCAACACTCTTTTATTCGAAAGTTCCGGTTGAAAATCGATGTACATAATTTATATGTTGATCATTTCTAATAATTGAATATAAGTATCAATTCCCTGCCTGATCTCCTCCACGTAAATAAACTCGTCTGCCGAATGTGAACGGGCCGAATCGCCAGGGCCAATTTTAACTGAAGTTACCGGGATCAGTGCTTGGTCGCTCGTAGTCGGTGAGCCATAAGTTTGTTTTCCCAATTTCAGTCCTGCCTGTACTATGGGATGATCCACAGGGATCGATGAAGAGCGCATTCTCATGGAACGCGGCTTCACCTCGCAGGCTACATGGCTACGGATAATATCGAGTACTTCTTCCAGGCTGTATTGATCCGGCACGCGGACATCCACGACGAAAGTACAATCAGCCGGAACAACATTATGCGCTTTATTACTTGTATTGATAACGGTAACGCTCATCTTCACGGGACCGAGCGTTTCAGAAACCTTCGGAAACTGGTAATTTTTAAACCATTCCAGGTCAGGTAATGCTTTATACAAAGCATTTTCTCCCTCTTCGCGAGCGGCATGGCCCACTTTCCCGGTTACCGTACAATCCAATACCATCAAACCTTTTTCAGCGATGGCCAGATCTGTTTTCGTCGGTTCTCCCACGATAGCCAGGTCAATTTTGGGTAATTGATCCAAAATACATTCAATCCCGTTTTTACCACTGATTTCTTCTTCCGCTGTACCTGCAAAAACAATATTATAATGCAGGTCATCCCGATGATAAAAATGTACGAAAGTATTGAGCAAACTCACCAAGCAGCCGCCTGCATCATTACTCCCCAAGCCGTATAATTTTCCATCTTCAATGGTTGGAGCAAATGGATCACGGATATATTGGGGATTAGGTTTCACCGTATCGTGGTGGGAGTTCAATAAAATGGTAGGTTTATCAGCATCAAAATGTTGGTTGATGGCCCAAACATTATTCAAATGCTGTTGAAACGGGATATTTCTTTCTTTCAAGAAATCGGCCAAGAGCGCTGCTGTCCCCTGTTCTTCGCGGCTTAATGAAGGTGTTGCGATTAACTGCTGCAATAAGTTCAATGCGTCCTGGAAAAGTTGTTCATTCGACATGGGCTAGTATATTAAAGTTCCGGCAACATCCGCGGTGGTATTTTGCAAAACATCATCGGCATGGCCGATCAACACCTCTTTTACACCGTTATCGATCGCTGCGAATGCATTGTCTAACTTCGGGATAATACCATCGAATAAAGCTTTTTCATCCAGCAATTGTTGATAAATAGAACGGTTAATCTTGTTAATGACCGTATTATCATCATTCGCATCCCTTAATACTCCTTTCTTCTCAAAACAAAAGACCAACCTAACTTCGTAAATAGCAGCTAATGCAATGGCGAGCGAGCTGGCAATCGTATCTGCATTCGTATTTAATATCTGTCCATTACCATCATGTGTTAACGGGGCAAAAACAGGCGTCAGTCCACCGTTAATCATGGAGATCAAGGGTGCCGTATTGATTGCTGATGTTTGAATATCGCCTACAAAACCGTAGTCGATCGTTTTAACGGGTCTTTTTGTAGCGGGAATAATATTCCCATCTGCACCGCAAAGACCGATAGCGTTACAATGATTCGCTTGCAAACTAGCCACGATTTTCTTGTTCACTAAGCCCCCGTACACCATTGTAACCAGGTCGATAGTATCAGCATCCGTGATACGGCGACCATCAACATATTTCGATGCTATCCCGAGCTTATCACCGAGGCGCGTGGCAATTTTACCACCGCCATGAACCAAGATCACGTGGCCTTTTATGGCAGCGATATTTTTTAAAAAAGTAGACAGCAATGCTTCGTGATCGATGACATTGCCGCCTACTTTAATAACATATAGAGCTTGTTTATCCATCAGAATTTATTGGTTGCGCAATATTTCGCTGATAACAGCTTGCGCGGCCCAGGTACGGTTACCCGCTTCCTGAACGACTATAGAATTTGGCCCGTCCAGGACCTCATCAGCGATCACCAAGTTCCTACGAACGGGCAAGCAGTGCATCACTTTTGCGTTGTTCGTAACTTCGAGGTGTTTATTCGTTAACATCCAAGAAGAATCGGAATTGATGATCTGGCCATAGTCTTTGTAAGATGACCAATTCTTCACATAAATATAATCCGCATCTTTCAATGCTTCCTGCTGGTTATAGATTACCGGTGCATTGCCTACAAACTTAGGATCCAGCTCGTACCCTTCGGGATGCGTAATCGAGAAATCTACTTCATCCCAATTGTTCATCCATTCAGCGAAGGAATTTGGAACGGCCTGCGGCAATGCTTTTACATGCGGCGCCCAGGTCATTACCACTTTGGGTTTACGATTTTCTTGCCAGGTCTCGCGGATGGTTAATGCATCCGTTAAACTCTGCAAGGGGTGCAAAGTGGCGCTTTCCAAGCTGATCACCGGTTTGCCCGCATACTTGATGAATTGTTGAATATACTTTTCTGTATAATCTTCAGCTTTATCTACCAAGCCTGGAAATGTACGGATGGACAAGATATCGAAATACTGTCCCATCACGGCGGCGGCTTCTTTCACATGTTCCGTGGTACTGCCGTTCATCACCACGCCATCATTCATTTCCAAGGCCCAACCTTCTTTCCCGATATTGAAAACGATTACTTCCATGCCGAGATTCCTAGCAGCTACCTGCGTGCTCAAGCGTGTACGCAAGCTAGGATTCAAAAAAATCATACCCAGGGTTTTCTGGGCACCGAGTCCTTTATCTTTGAAAGGATTCTTTTTATAGTCCAAAGCGATATCCACCATACGGGGCACGCCCGGCACATCGTCAACGGAAATAAACTGTTTCATTGTTATGGCCTAATGGTTGTTTTGTAGCGGTACAAACCGCCCTTTGTTGTAACTAAATATTGATTTCTTTTCTAAAAGCAGTTAAGAACCGGTCTGCATGTTCCTGGCTCAGCGCCAAGGACGGCAATAAACGGATCACGTTAGGCTTGGCTTCGCCCGTGAAAATCTTGTGTTGCATCAACAGGTTTTTCCTCACATGCGCTAAAGAGTCAGGTAATTCGATACCGATCATCAGGCCGCGACCTCTTACTTCTTTCACATTTGGCAAAGCCTGTAATTCTTTCACCAGGTATGCGCCTAGTGCAGTAGCATTTTCCATTAATTTTTCCTGTTCCATCACTTCCAAAACGGCCAAACCGGCGGCGCAAGCCAGGTGATTCCCCCCGAAAGTTGTGCCCAACAAACCGTAAGACGCCTGGATATGCGGTGCAATGATGATGCCACCGATCGGGAAACCATTGCCCATTCCTTTCGCCATCGTGTAAATGTCGGCATTTACCCCGGCATAATCATGGGAGAAGAATTTCCCGCTCCTGCCGTATCCGCACTGAACCGAATCCGCGATGAATACCGCGTTATTGGCATCGCATAAGGAACGGATCTTCTGTAAAAATGCCGGGGTAGCTACCTGTATACCACCGACCCCTTGGATACCTTCAATAATAACGGAAGAAACTTCGTATTGTTGAAAGGCCGCTTCCAGCGCAGCTTCATCCAACCATGGAAGAAATACTACATTGTCCGTTTCATTCACGGGAGCCACGATCTTAGGATTGTCCGTAGCGGCAACGGCCAGCGAAGTCCTGCCATGAAAAGCCTTCTTAAAGGCGATGATCTTCTTTTTACCATTATGGAACGAAGCCAATTTCAAAGCATTCTCATTGGCTTCTGCCCCTGAATTACAAAGAAACAATTGATAATCTTCCTTACCGGAAATCTTGCCCAGCTTGGCAGCTAATTCTTGCTGGATCGGTATCTTGATAGAGTTGGAATAAAATCCGACTTTATTGAGTTGATCTGTTAGTCTTTTAACGTAATGCGGATGGGTATGCCCGATGGAGATTACCGCGTGACCGCCGTACATATCTAAATATTCCTGTCCTTTATCATCCCAAACGAGGGAGCCTTTGGCTTTTTCTATTACGATATCATTGACAGGATAAACATCAAAAAGATTCATGATTGATTCATTTGTGAATTGTGATGAGGAAAGCATTCTAAAAACATCCCCGCGGGTAGGCTGCAAACATTAAAATACGATGGACTTCAATTTCAAACCGGCAGTTTCTTCCAAGCCGAATAGCAAGTTCATGTTTTGAACAGCCTGCCCGGAAGCGCCTTTGATCAAGTTATCCTCGATAGAATGAATCACCAACTTATTACCCACTTTTTCTAACTGGATCAATACCTTGTTGGTATTCACTACCTGTTTCAAGTCAATTTGCTTGTCGCTCACCGTTGTAAAAGGATGTGTTGCATAATAATCCTTGTAGAGCAACACCGCTTCATCCAGCGTCAAATCACAATCCAGGTACGAGGTGATCCAGATCCCCCTGGGATAATCTCCCCTTACCGGAACAAAATTAATATCCTCCGCGAACGATGATTGCAGTGTGCTCAAGGTTCGTCGGATCTCTTTAAGATGTTGATGTGTCAATACTTTATATGTAGATACATTATTCGCTCTCCATGTAAAATGCGAAGTAGATTGCAAGCTCTGCCCCGCCCCGGTAGAACCTGTAATGCCCGTTGTATGCACTTCTTTCAATTTTCCGGCCTTTGCCAAGGGCAATAAACCTAATTGAATCGCTGTAGCGAAGCAGCCGGGATTGGCAATATTTTGCGCAGTGCGGATCGCTTCCCGGTTACATTCCGGCAAGCCGTAAACGAATTCGCGATCTCCGGCCGTTTCTCCCAGGCGGAAATCTTGGCTCAAATCAATGACCTTGATATGGGCGGGCAATGGGTTCGCTTCCATCCATTTCTTAGACTCCCCGTGACCGAGGCACAAAAACAAAACGTCTACTTCGTGATGAATAGCATCGCTGAACACTTGTTCCGTTTCACCCAGCAAATCTGCATGCACCGCATACAAAGGTTTACCGGCATTACTACGGCTATGCACAAACGAAATGGTCACCGAAGGGTGGTTCAATAATAAGCGGATCGTTTCACCGCCCGTATAACCTGCACCACCTATAATTCCGGCCCGAATTGTTTGTTGATTGTTCATCGTTAGTTGAATCGATTTATAAGGATTTGAAAATCTGCTGTTGAATTATTTCTCCTGGTCTGTTTTCACCTGGTGGTAGATCATAGTTTGATTACCAAATATTTTGCTGAAACCGCGCACATCTTCACCGGACCAGCCCTGGTTCATCTCGCCGTATTTACCGAATTTGCTGCTCATCAGGTCGTAAGGCGATTGAATACCCGTTACTTGGAAGCGGTAAGGCATCAAGGTAACGTTCACGGAACCTGTTACATGTTCTTGTGAATGCTCCAGGAATGCCTCGATATCACGCATAACAGGATCCAGTATCTGGCCTTCGTGCATCCAGTTACCGTAGAATTGGGCCAATTGATCTTTCCAGCTTAATTGCCACTTGGTCAAAACATGTTTTTCCAAGGCATGGTGCGCCTTGATAATCACCATCGGCGCAGCCGCTTCGAAACCAACACGCCCCTTGATACCGATGATGGTATCTCCTACGTGAATATCGCGGCCGATCGCGAATGCCCCGGCAATAGATTGCAAATATTGGATGGCTTCGGTAGGATGAGAAAATTGTTTATCATTAATCCCGGTTAATTCACCCTTCACGAAATGGAGGGTAACTTGTTCGGGGTCATTTTTCGTAAGTTGTGTAGGGAATGCGCTTTCGGGCAGCATACCGTCGCTGGTCAATGTTTCTTTACCGCCAACGCTGGTTCCCCAGATACCTTTGTTGATGGAGTACATGGCCTTATCAAAGTTCATGCTTACCCCTTTGGACTTCAGGTATTCAATTTCTTGTTCGCGGCTCAATTTCATATCGCGGATGGGGGTAATGATCTCTGCACCCGGGATCATGATATGGAAGATCATATCGAAACGCACCTGGTCGTTACCGGCGCCGGTACTACCGTGCGCCACGGCATCGGCACCCACTTCTTTCACGTATTCGGCAATGGCCAAAGCCTGGCTCATCCTTTCAGCGCTTACGCTTAAAGGGTAAGTATTATTTTTCAATACGTTCCCGTAAACGAGGAAACGGATCACTTTATCGTAATAAGATTTTACCGCGTCAACAGTTTTATGGCTTTTCACACCTAAATTCAAGGCACGTTGTTCAATTTCCTTCAATTCTTCTTCAGAAAATCCGCCCGTGTTAACAATCACGGAATGTACTTCATAACCTTTCTCTTCCGTTAAATATTTTACGCAATAAGACGTATCCAATCCGCCACTAAATCCTAATACAACTTTTTTCATGATGCCTAATGAATTTTTTTACAGGTGTTGAAAAATTAAAATACTTACAAGGAAAACAGGAAGAAGCGTTTTTTATTGCTCCCGGCGCCGCCGCCATTTTGCTCTTTACGGTTTTGCTTGAGGAGTACGTATTTTTTGAAACGCATCCACCGTTCAAACAACTTGATGTTTCCTTTAAACTTCCTTTTCTTCCGCAAGCCGGAAGCGGAGCGCACCGTTTTTATCATTTTCGCTTTATCGGCAACCACTTGTTTCTCCAATGCCTCTTTTTCCGCGGCCTCCCTGGCTTTTTCTTCAGGATCGTACAGCATGGCCGTACAGATGCAGTTTTTCCGGTTCTTGGCTGTCAAGATATCAAAGTTGACACAACTTTGGCAACCTTTCCAAAACTCTTCATCATCTGTTAACTCTGAATAAGTTACAGGTTCGTAACCCAGTTCGGAATTAATCTTCATCACTGCCAGCCCGGTAGTAAGACCGAAGATCTTGGCATGCGGGTATTTTTTCCTTGATAATTCGAATATTTTATGCTTGATGGACTTCGCGACGCCATGTCCGCGGAAAGCGGGATTCACGATCAAACCTGAGTTGGCAACGAATTTTTCGTGCCCCCAGGCCTCGATATAACAGAAACCGACCCAATCCCCTTCCTGCGTGGTGGCAATTACGGCCTTGCCTTCATCCATTTTTTTCTCTACGTAATCCGGTGATCTTTTGGCAATACCTGTTCCCCTCGCCTTGGCCGACGACTCCATTTCATCCGTGATAATTTGAGCATAATGCTTATCTGCTACGGTTGCAACCCGTACTATGATATGTTGATTTTCCAACTTATTAAAATTGAAAACGTTATCCAAATGTGGTTGAATTTATTCCTTGGTAATGCTAGGAATACAGCAGTCACAACAGACATGTTAAGGTCTCGTTGTGCGATAGCGTGCCTATAAAGTAATGACGGACGCTATCAGATACGAGGTCGTCGGGAAAGATATCTAAAAACGGGACACCCAATAGTATGTACACCCTGTATCAGAGAAGGGTGAAATGCGGAGATGTTGGTATGGGCTTTGGTAATTTCCAACTTCAGTTCAGCGTTAAATTGTTATTAAAATACTTGTTATGTTTTTAGACAATTGCAAAGTTATAATAATAATATTTACCGATGCCCAATTTTTTTGTGAAATATTTTAAAAAATACAGCATCGCCATTATATATAGCGATGCTGTCAATAATATTACTGATAATCAATTAGTTACTTAGTAATCAAATTTATTTCCGGTATTGTCACCCAATGTTCATTTTCGTGTGCCGGGCTGATGGCTTCGAATTTGAAGAATTTTGCCTGCCGCGGTACGTTCAGTTGCACGGTTTGCAGTACCGGGTTATTGGCAATATTACCAAATTGCCCCTTGGCTACCGGGGCTCCCCAGTTTTTGCCGTCCTGGCTAAGGTAAAACGCGTATTCGTATACATTCCCACTACCCTTATCATCCCGGTTCGGGTAATATTTGAAACCCTTCACGGTTACAGTTTCACCCAGGTCTACCGAGATTTCATGCGGATAACCCTTGTTCGTGGTTTTCCAATTGGTGCGCCAAGCTGTATTTAACTGGCCGTCAATGGCTTTCGCGGCTTCGTTGCCGAGAATTTCATCGCTGCTGCCGATCACCTTCCATTTTACCGGGGCCAGGTCGAACTTGGCGGTTACCGTATTCCCCGAACGGGCAACACCTGTTTTGGTAAATGCTTTTGCTTTTACCGTTCCGCCCTGGATGAAAGCAAACGGCGCTGAATAAACCTTTGACTGTGCTGTTGGTTCCCTTCCATCCAGGGTATACCGTACCAGGGTTTCTTTATTAGCATCCTCTATATTGACCAAACCTTGTTGATTTCTCTGGATTTTAGGATCGCTTAGAATCACCGGCGCCAGGTACAATTGAAGCTCGTTGATAACGGGGGCCGCTTTACTATCTAAGAAAGTGATTTTTAGTTTATTAGTGGTGGTGGTCGGCAAGATCAGGATTCTTTTATGCCCGATGGTGGTTCCTGAAGCGATCTCCTCATAAACATGATTTACGAGGGCTTCCACTTTGAAGGACTTCACCCTTTGCCCCAGGGCAATATGTTCTTGCAAAACCAAGCGGTTAAAAGTAAAAGGTTTATAGCTAGATAAATATAGTACAGGCTGTTTCACCGCATCGGATGCAGCCCAGTACGTTTGTGCACTTCCATCGGTAAGATAAATGGCACTCACATTTTTACCAACCCTGGTGCTCGTGGCCGTAGCCCTCAATTTCAACGCGATGTTATTCTTAAAGGCGGCATCCCTAGCCCTTTTAAACTCCATCAGGCGGATAGAATCCCCCCTGGGTATCAAACCCCGGCGATCTACCGGAACATTCAATAACAAGTTGGCGTTCCTGCCCACGGAAGCGTAATAAATCTGCATCAGGTCCTGTACCGATTTTACTTTATCGTCGGTTGCAGGACTGTAGAACCATCCCGGTCTTATGGAAACATCTGCTTCTCCCGGCACCCAATCCTTTCCATCTTCCAGGCCATTATTCAATATTTCGTTGATGCCATGCATCCCCGGTGCAAGCTTATCGGCATTGATCGTGCTCCAATTAGTTTCCCCGGCAAAGCCCTTTTCATTCCCTATCCAACGGCAACCGGGGCCGTTATCGCTGAATATGATCGCGTTGGGATGGTATTTATAGACCACCTTATGAAATAAATCCCAATCGTACACCTGTTTTTTGCCGTTAGGTCCCTCACCGTTGGCGCCATCGAACCATTGTTCGAATACATCGCCGTACTTGGTATGCACCTCTTCCAAGGTCTTGGCAAATATCTCGTTATACCCGGGGGTACCGTAAGCGGGGTGATTGCGATCCCAAGGCGAAAGGTATACACCGAATTTCAACCCGTATTCCTTGCAGGCGGCAGATAATTCGGCCAAAACATCCCCCTTGCCATTTTTCCAAGCGCTTTCCCTTACGGTATGCGTACTATAGGCGCTGGGCCATAAACAGAAGCCGTCGTGGTGCTTTGCAGTAATGATAATCCCCTTCATCCCGGCCAATTTAGCCGTCCTGGCCCATTGCCTGGCATCCAGTTGAGTCGGATTAAAAACCTTCGGACTTTCGTCACCGTGGCCCCATTCCTTATCAGTAAAAGTATTGACACCGAAGTGAATGAACATGTAATATTCCAATTGCTGCCATTTCAACTGTGCTTCGGAAGGCAGGGAACCGTAAGGTTTCAGAACCTGTGCATCAAGGTGTAGGAAGCTACTAAGTAAGGTCGCGGTAGCCAGTAATAATTTCTTCATACGTTTTTGTTACTCTATGTTGACCATCTCGCAATGGACGCAATACATATACTAATTTGTAAATATGATGCAAAATCACATCATTTTCAATAAAAATACAATTGCGGGATGAACTGGTAGGATAATGATAAAATATTTGCAAGGATAGATAAAATACTACGGAATTAAATACCTGGGAAATGTAAGACTGTGTTAAAATTCGATAAGAAGTGCTACAATAAAGGGATTCAAAGAAATACGCCCTTCACGGATATTGTTCTATTCTTTACCCTCATCGCCTAAAATACCTTACCATTTAAACAAGATGAAACCCTTTTCTCACAATAATGTCACAAAAAAACAAGTATATGCGTAATTCATACACCTAATTTTATAAATTTAGTGCTTCAACGTTCATACAGTAACAATACAGCATTATGAATAAGCATTTACATCGCAGAAATTTTCTCAAGAACACCGCGGCAGCCGGTGTTGGCTTGTCGTTGATGGGATCATCGGCAAAACTTTTCGCTGCACAGAAGAAAGATAAAGTAAAAGTAGGTTTGATCGGCGTAGGAGAAAGAGGCCGCGGCCACCTTTCCCTTTGCTTGCACAGGCCGGATGTGGAAGTTGTTGCGATCGCGGATCCTGATACCAACAGGGCCATTCCTGAATCCAGGAAGATGATCGAGAAAATTTACGGTGCAAAGAAAAAAGTTGCCGAGTATTCCAACGGGCCGGAAGATTTCCATAACATGTTGAAACGCGATGATATCGATGCCGTTATTATCGCGACTCCATGGGAATGGCACACGATCCAAGCAGTGGCAGCGATGAAAGCTGGTAAAACTCCGGCAGTTGAAGTTTGCGGCGCTTCCGATGTGCAGGAATGTTGGGAACTGGTAAACACCAGCGAAGCTACCGGCATCCAGGTGTTTGCCATGGAAAACGTTTGCTACCGCAGGGATGTTATGGCAGTATTGAACATGGCGCGCCAAGGTTTGTTCGGTGAAATTACTCACCTGCAAGGTGGCTACCAGCACGATCTGCGCGAAGTGAAATTCAACAACGGTAAACAAGTTTACGGCGGCGGCGTGGAATTTGGTGAGAAAGCTATTTCAGAAGCTCATTGGAGAACCAATCACTCGGTTCACCGTAACGGCGACCTTTACCCTACGCATGGATTAGGTCCCGTAGGTAACGTGATCAACCTCAACAGGGGTAACCGCTTGATGACCTTGTCTTCAGTGGCAACTAAATCCCGCGGATTGCACAAATACATCGTGGATCACGGTGGCGAAAACCATCCGAATGCCAAGGTAAAATTTAACCTGGGCGATATTGTTACCACCTTGTTGAAAACCAGCAACGGTGAAACGATCATGTTGTCTCACGACACGAACTCCCCGCGTCCTTACTCCTTGAACTTCCGCGTACAAGGTACGAACGGTTTGTGGATGGACGATGTAAGATCCGTGCACATCGCCGGTAAATCTAAGCCTCACTCTTACGAGAAAACAGGTGATTTCAACGATCCGGAATCTTATTTCGGTAAATACGACCACCCTTTATGGAAACGTTATGCAAATGACGCTTCCGGTGCAGGGCACGGTGGTATGGACTGGTACGTGATCAATTCATTCATCGAGAGTATCAAGCGCGGTGCAGAATACCCGTTAGATGTTTACGATTTGGCTACATGGTACTCCATCACGCCATTGAGCGAGCAGTCTATTGCAGAAGGCGGTAACGTTCAATACATTCCGGACTTTACCCGCGGCCAGTGGATCAACCGCAAACCGATTTTCGCATTCGACGATCAGTATTAATCCACAGGTTTCCATAACACAGGTGATTATAAAAATACCCCGGCGCAAATGGCACCGGGGTATTTTGTTTATTGCAATTTGCCATATAAAAAAAGAACACCCGCAATGGGATGTTCCTTTTTCAATCTATCTAAATCTCAAACATAAACATTTAAACTACGGAAGTACCCTTTTCAATACTCGTGACGTATACTTCGGGCACTTTATTATATTTTGATTCGTAACGCTGTTTCATGAAAGCGATGAATTCATCTACCTTGTCCGTTTTTACCAAGTTAATCGTACAACCGCCGAAACCACCGCCCATAACCCGGGCGCCTGCAACTTCGGGTCTTTCCTTGGCCCACTCTACCATGAAATCCAGTTCAGGGCAACTAACTTCGTATAACTTGCTCAAACCTTCGTGGGTTGCGTACATCAACTTACCCATATTTTCCAGGTCATTCTGTTGCAAGTATTCGCAAGCAGCTAATACCCTTTCATTTTCTGAAGTCACGTACAAACAGCGATCATATACTTTGGCAGGTAATTTATCCGCATATTCCTTCACCTGTTCAGAACTTACATCCCTTAAACTTTTGATACCCGGCAAGTACTGTTGCAAGATGGCAACTCCTTCTTCGCACTGCGCCCTTCTCACGTTATATTCCGAAGAAGCGAGGGAATGCGATACCATGCTATTGCACAACACGATTTTATATTGATCACCGAACTCGAATGGAAAATAATGGTACTCCAGGCTACGGCAATCAAGGCGCATCACCGTATCTTTTTTCCCGTGCAAATTGGCAAACTGATCCATGATGCCGCATTTTACACCGGGGAACGTATGTTCTGCCAATTGACCTACTTTCGCCATATCCATGCGATCCATACCGAGGTTCAATAATTGGTCTAAAGCAACTACGAGCCCACCTTCCACGGCGGCTGATGAAGATAAACCGGCGCCGATGGGAATATTCCCGTGTAATACGCAATCGAAACCTTTTATTTCGTGCCCCATTTGTTGCATTTGATATACAACACCCATCAGGTAACAGATCCAACCTTCGTTGGTCGGTTGAATATTATTCACTTCAAACGATACCAATTCCCCGTTAAACAAAGCCAATGCATTACAGGTATCCGTACCGTTTAAAGACACCGCGTAAACAATGTTCTTATCGATGGCTCCCGGTAATACAAATCCTTCGTTGTAGTCCGTATGCTCGCCTATTAAATTAATTCTACCGGGTGAAGTAGTGACGATGGGTTCCTTCCCAAATGTTGATATAAATTGCTCCCTTACTTGCTGGATCATATAAGTCTAATAAATGTATTTTTTACACCTAAAAATATAAAACATTTATAAAAGTTGTACCCACCTTTTAAAAAATAACATTATTATGTGAATAGAAAGTTATAAACAGGTGAAATTTCGATGAATTATTACCAGGAAAAAGCAAGTAGGCTCCATTCCTAAACAGCTTAACAAGCATTATAATAATTTGATTCCCAACTTTTAAGTACCATACAAAAGCAAAAACCCACCTCGGTGGGTGGGTTTGCGAATTTTATATAAAAATTATTAGCGACAAATTATTCGGCTGGCAAGCCTTTTTTATAACCGCTCATCGCGTAATAAATCATGTACAGGTAACATGGAATCATGATGATATAAGGAATTTGCCTGTCAGCCATCACGTCGGCCATTTTACCGTAGATTAACGGCAGGATGGCTCCCCCGGCGATACCCATTACCAATAATGCCGATCCGATCTTGGTAAACTTGCCAAGCTTATTGATCGCTAAAGGCCAAATGCCCGGCCACATCAGGGAATGTGCAAAACTCACCAGGATCATAAAGATGATGGCAGTCCAACCGCTGGTTAATATCGCGCAGGTAGTGAATACCATTCCCAGGATAGCACAAAGAATAAATGCCTTCCTTTGGGAAATAAATTTAGGCACCAACACGATACCCAGTAAATATCCTACTGTAAAGGCAATTAAACTACCGATACCGAACTTGGAAGCAATGTCCTGGGTAAACCCTTGCGATTCACCGAATAAAGTCAAGGAATCGATCGCTAATACCTCTACCCCTACATATAAGAATATACAAATTACGCCTAATACGAGGTACGGCACCTGGAATACAGAAGTCCTGCCATACTGGTCCGGTTCATTAGATTCCACGTTGTCTTCCGCGTTAACTTCCGGCAGTGGGGCTTTCCTTACAATGAAGGCCAGGACAAATAAAACGGCTGCCATCACGATATAAGGCACGATCACCTTCGATGCCAGTAATGTCAATTCCGCTTCTTTCTCGGCGCCGCTAAGGGTCTTGATACGTTCGGAGATTTCCGCACTGTCATGGAACAAGAACATGCTCAGGATAAAAATACCGATCATACCGGCCACCTTGTTACAGATACCCATGATACTCATACGCTGCGCCGCGCTATCAATCGGGCCTAAAATCGTAACATAGGGGTTTACGGCTGCTTGCAGCAAGGTCATGCCGGCAGCAGTAGTAAATAAACCCAGTAAGAAAACGATGTAAGAACGGCTTTGTGCCGCGGGGATAAATACCAGGGCGCCGATGGCCATCACGACGAGGCTGAGCGACATTCCCTTGGTAAACCCGATCTTCTTCAGGATGAGCGAAGAAGGGATTGCCATGGCAAAGTAGGAAATATAAAATGCGAATGTCACGAAGTATGCTTCGAAATCAGTAAGTTCGCATGCCTGTTTCAAGAAAGGTATTAGCAAGCTGTTGAGCCAGGTAACAAAACCCAGGATAAAAAACATGGTCCCGATAACGACCATGGCCTGCTTATAATTTGATGGTGTAGCCGTACTGCTGGCTGGTTTGGTTGAAGTCATTGTTGACATAAGCTGCTTTGATTGAATGTGTTCACGTGAACACGAACATACTCATTACTTTTTAAATTTCATAAATATATTAGCTAAAACGTTAAAGCAGTTATGAAACCTGAACATTTTCTTTAGTTTTTTGCGAAAATGATAAAAAATAATTTATACATTTATTGCCACAAATTTATTTAAAATTAACAAGTAATATGTCCACGCAATCGAAGCAAGGAACCCACCCACAGTTTTTTGTGTTAGTAATGGTGTTCTTTTTCTGGGGGTTTGTTGCTGCCTCTAATGATATTCTGATACCACTTTTTAAGGAAAAATTCCACTTGGAACAATGGCAATCGCAACTGGTAGGATTTGCATTTTATATCGCCTATTTCGTAGGAGCTATTATTTATTTCATCGTTGGAAAAATTTGGGGCACCGATCCCCTCAACCGTATCGGGTATAAAAACGGGATCGTTTACGGGATCATTTTCTCCGGTCTAGGTACCTTGGTATTTTACCCGGCTGCCCAAACCGAATCTTTCGCTTTAATGCTCACCGCATTATTCATGGTAGGCTTAGGTTTCTCTTTGCAACAAATTGCTGCCAACCCCTTTGCAATCGCCCTGGGCGACCCTGCCGACGGCGCCAAGCGCTTGAACGCAGCGGGTGGTATCAATAATTTCGGTTCCACGCTGGGTCCTGTATTGGTAAGTATCGCCATCTTTGGCGAGGCCACGAAGGATGCGGCGAAAAATGCACCGATCAGCGCCGTGAAAATCCCTTACCTGGTATTGGGCGTATTATTCATATTGGTAGCGATCGTGTTTTACATGTCGAAATTACCGGCTGTGCGTAACGATGAAAAGATGGAGAAAGGCTTCGGCGCGTTGAAATACCCGCAGTTAGTGCTGGGTATGGTGGCCATCTTCATTTATGTAGGAGTTGAAGTTTCTATCGCTTCCAACCTGGGTGAATATTTGAAGGTAACCGAAAACCTGGACTCCTCTCAAATCAGCCACTACGTTTCTTTATTCTGGGCTAGTATGATGATGGGGCGTTGGACTGCCGGTACGAGTGCATTCAACCCATCTGCAACTTGGAAAAAAATATTAACGGTTATTGTACCGTATATAGCGTTCGTCGTTTATTTATTGATTAACGCGATCAGGGAAGGTGATGTTAGCGATCTATATATTTACGGTGTATGTATTTCATTCATCGTGGTAGCCTTCTTCTTAAGTCAAGATAAACCCGCCCGTCAATTATTAGTATTTGCCTTATTTGGTATTGCTGCAATGGTGATCGGTTTGGTGACAACAGGTAAAGTAGCATTGTTTGCCTTTATCAGTGGAGGTCTTTTCTGCTCCGTAATGTGGCCTTGTATCTTCACATTGGCTACCGCAGGTTTGGGGAAATATACTTCCCAAGGTTCTGCCTTCTTAATTATGATGATTCTCGGTGGGGCGATCGTTCCACTTGTTCAAGGTGGCTTGGCCGATACGATCGGTATCCACACTTCTTACATCATACCTGTATTGTGCTTTGCATACTTAGCATTTTACGCGATCAGAGTTAAATCTATACTAAAATCTCAAGGAATTGATTATGAGTCAGCAATTAGCGGTGGGCATTGATATTGGAGGAACCAATACCGTGTTCGGCATTGTAGATAGAAGAGGTAACATTTTGTGCGATGGGAAAATGTCAACCAAAGCCCATGAAGAAGTTACGACCTACTTATCCGAACTACACGGGCACTTATCCAAACTTATCGACCAAGTCGGCGGACCCGCCAATATTAAAGGTATCGGCGTGGGCGCTCCTAACGGAAATTATTATTCAGGAAATATTGAATATGCTCCCAACCTTCGCTGGAAGGGAATCATTCCCTTGGCAAGCATGTTACAAGGTTTGTTCAATATCCCTACGCATCTCACCAATGATGCCAACGCGGCTGCCGTAGGTGAAATGACGTACGGTGCGGCCAGGGGTATGAAGGATTTCATCATGATTACCCTCGGTACCGGCGTGGGAAGCGGCATCGTGGCCAACGGTCAATTGATCTACGGTCATGATGGTTTTGCAGGCGAATTGGGTCACGTCATCGTGATTCCGGGCGGAAGATTACACCCGGGTACAGGCGCTAAAGGTTCACTCGAATCTTATGCTTCTGCGACGGGCGTTACCAATACTGCTATCGAGTTCTTACACAACAGGCCTGAAACGGAAAGCTTGCTTAGAAACTACCCTGAAAATGAAATTTCTTCCAAGGTGATTTTCGAAGCGGCACAAAAAGGCGATCCGCTTGCCCGCGAAGTATACGCTTACACGGGAAAAGTACTGGGTGAAGCCCTGGCCAACTTCGTGATGTTCTCCAGCCCGGAAGCCATCATCCTCTTCGGTGGTCTTACGAAAGCCGGTGACCTCATCATGAAACCTGTAAGGGAGCATATGGAGAAAAACTTATTGCCTATATTCCAAAATAAAGTGAAATTGCTTTTCTCGGAACTGAAGGAAAGTGATGCCGCTATTCTCGGCGCCAGCGCACTGGCCTGGGAAATGAAAGATTAATTTTGCCAGGAAGCAAAAGCTTCACAAATTTACAATATGCAAAACAGGCGTAAATTTTTCAAGGCAGCAGTGCTTGGTGCTGCTGCCTTTTCAATTGACGGGGTTTCTAAAACGGCCAAAGCTGCCACCCCCAAAGTTGTAAAAGGGAAACCGATCGTTGTTTCTACCTGGGATTTCGGGATCGCTGCCAACGCGGAAGCATGGAAAGTGCTAAGCGCTGGCGGACGGGCGCTAGATGCCGTGGAACGCGGCGTACACGTACCTGAAGCCGATCCTAAGAACCACAGCGTCGGTTATAGCGGCTATCCCGACCGTGACGGGCATGTTACCTTGGATGCCTGCATCATGGATGAATACTCCAATTGCGGCTCGGTAGCTGCCTTGGAACATATCGTGCATCCTATTTCCGTTGCCCGGTTGGTGATGGAAAAAACGCCGCATGTTATGCTCGTAGGCGAAGGCGCCTTGCAGTTCGCCTTGGAAAACGGTTTCAAAAAGGAAAACTTGCTCACCCAGGAAGCGGAAAAAGCCTGGAAAGAGTGGTTAGAAAAATCGGAATATAAGCCGATCATCAACATGGAAACCAAATCCTACGACAGCAATGGTGCAACGGCTTACAACCCGCTGATGCTGCCGGGGAACGTGTACAACCACGATACGATCGGCATGTTGGCGATGGATGCGAACGGGAACCTTTCCGGTGCTTGCACTACCAGCGGCATGGCCTTCAAATTACGCGGCCGGGTTGGAGATTCTCCTATCATCGGCGCCGGTTTGTTCGTCGATAATGAAGTTGGTGCGGCTACCTCGACCGGTGTCGGTGAGGAAGTGATCCGCATAGTAGGTAGCCACCTGGTAGTGGAGTTAATGCGCCAAGGTTATTCGCCTGAAAATGCTTGTAAAGAGGCCGTGATGCGCATCGTAAAACGCGATCCAGCGAAGGCGAAAGCTATCCAGATCGGTTTCCTAGCCTTGAATAAAAAAGGTGAACACGGTGCATATTGCTTGCAGCAAGGATTCAACTACGCTGTTTGCAACGCGGAAGATCAAAAGAAATTGATTAAGGGCAAGTATTATTTTAAATAATTCATCTTCTATATTGAATTGAAATGGCAATCGTTTTAGAAATTGCAGCGGGCTCCGTTGGCTCATGTATTGCTGCGCAAAATGGGGGCGCAGACCGGGTTGAATTATGTGATAACTTGTTAGAAGGTGGTACAACCCCCAGCTATGGCACCATCGCGGTAGCCAGGGAGAAGATCAGTATACAACTATATCCCATTATCCGCCCGCGAGGGGGTGATTTTCTCTATGATGATACCGAGTTCGAAGTGATGAAAAAGGACATCAGGATGTGCAAAGAGCTGGGATGTGATGGCGTGGTAACCGGTTTATTAACAGCCGATGGCAGGGTCGATAAAATCAGAACGACCGAGTTAGTTGAATTGGCATACCCTTTAGGCGTTACTTTCCACCGCGCATTCGACATGACGGTTGATCCTTTCCAAGCCATGGAAGATATCATCGATTGTGGCTGCGAGAGAATCTTATCGTCAGGACACCGAAATACGGCGGTTGAAGGGGCCGGGTTATTAGCAGAACTGGTCAACAAAGCCGATGGCCGCATCACGATCATGGTCGGCTCGGGTGTCAGGGCCAACAATATTGCGGAACTCGTTACAACAACGAAAGCAACAGAGTACCATACATCAGCTAAAGCTTACGAAGAAAGCCAGATGCAATTCAGAAACCCTAATGTTAGTATGGGCGGTATTCCCGGGGTTCCCGAATACGGGATTTCTCTTACCCAGGCAGACCAGGTAGCTACCATTCGTAAAATTGCTGAAGAAGTTTAGTAAACTTTATTTACAAATATTAAACAAATGCTTCTATATTTACTGAAACGAAAGACAGTAAATATGAAGCATTTGTTATTTGGGCTATGCCTAGCATTTTTATCTTTCCCTGCCTTTGCTCAATCCAAAGGCGTAAAAGGCGTAAAACATGTCATCTTGATAGGACTGGACGGCTTCGGCTCTTATAGCATCCCGAAAGCGGAAATGCCCCGGCTTAAAGAAATGATGCAACAAGGTTCTTGGACAATTAAAGCCCGGAACGTATTACCTACTTCCAGCGCTGTTAACTGGGCATCGCTCCTCATGGGCGCCAGCCCGGAAATACATGGTTACACGGAATGGAACAGCCGCAAACCGGAAATACCATCGCGCGTTGTTGATCAATTCGGGATGTTCCCATCTATCTTTACACTCTTGTACGAACAAAAACCGAAGTATTCCGCCGGTGTGATTTACACCTGGGAAGGTATCGGCTACCTCTTTCCCAAGCAAACCGTGAAAAAAGATGTGCATTGTGAATCAGATAGCATGACCACTGCTGTTGCAACAGATTATATCAAAAACGAAAAGCCTAATTTCTTATTCATACATTTCGATCAACCTGATGAAACGGGGCATAAAATCGGGCATGATACCCCGGAGTATTACGCGCAATTGAAAATCCAAGATCAATTAATTGGTAAAATCCTCGATGCCATTAAAGAATCCGGCACCTGGGATGAAACAATCGTGATGCTGACTGCCGATCATGGCGGGATTAATAAAGGTCACGGTGGCAAAACCCTGCAAGAAATAGAAATTCCATGGTTAATTATGGGTAAAGGCATCAAAAAAAATCAAGAAATACAGGAAACAGTTAACACTTTTGATACCGCGGCAACAATTGCCTATATATTCGGGCTAAAAGTGCCACAGGCTTGGATTGGTAGAAATGTTAGGACTGCTTTCACCAAGTAATTCTTAGAATATTTTTTAATGCGTAAAATTGCGCAAATCGTTTGCATCGAAATTCATGGCATTCATATTGATATACTTATAAGAATTCATCACATTATTACATGCATTCTTTTTGTAGAGAAAAGAGTTTTTGTAATTTAACATGTGATTTCTGACTCGAATTAATATGTTATCTATGAAACGATTTGCGCTATTTATGATAATGGCCGTTGGTTCCAATACCCTTATTAAAGCACAGAATACACCCCAACATCTTAGTGTTCTAAGCTATAATATCCACCATGCGGAGAACAACAACGGGGAACTGGATATCAGCGGCATCGCTAAAGTAATTCTCGCTTACAATCCTGATGTGGTTGCATTACAAGAAGTTGATAGTATGACAACGCGCACCAAGCAAGTGGATCAACTCAAAGAGTTAGCTTCCCTCACCGGTATGTATATTTATTTCAGTAAAGCAATGGACTTACAAGGTGGCGGATATGGAACCGGGGTGCTTTCAAAGTTCCCTATTGATAGTAGCTATAGCATTCCATTGCCCAGTAAAAACCCGAAAGCAGAACCGCGCACTGCCGCGGTAACCCGCTTAGTATTGCCCGATGACAGCCTTTTCAATTTTGTAAGCACCCATCTCGACTTTAATGAAGATGGAATCGACAGAACAGAACAAATGAATATTTTATATAAACATTTCGAACCGGGAATAACCCCGACTATTATCGCGGGTGATTTCAACACCGTTCCCGGGTCTAAAGAAATGTTACATTTCAAAAAATTATACCACGACGTAACAGAATTCAGCGGGCCAACGCATCCCGCAGATTCGCCCAAGATTAAAATAGATTACATATTTGTTCACCCGGCATCCAGATTCAACATAATCAAATCAAAAGTTATTGAAGAAACGATAGCCTCCGATCATCGACCAGTGATGTGCGAATTGGAAATCAATTAACATATCAACAAAAAAACAACAAGAACAAAAGCAAAAAAAATATTAACAATCATTATTGTCCTACTAAATTTTCAACGAAAAAATTATCATCGCCTCAAAAGTTCGATCCAATGTTCACCTGCACATTTCTTTGTACTTTTTTTGCTTGCCCAAAAAAGTAACAAAAAAGGGCACAAATTGACCATCACAGCCGCCAATTAGATTGCTCGATCCAGCTTTTGTGCTACTGTATGGCCAAGCTTCCCTTCGCTATCAACGGTGCGAAGTTCCACGGTTTTGTTGGCGGGGCCGAATAGATCACCCTTCGCTTATGTCCTTGACCATGTAAGGAAATCCAAGTAAATTGGATGCAATTTTAGTCGGACAACAATGATTAACAATTTAAAAAAATCCCAGTTATCCCATAACCGGGATTTTTTATTCCACGTCATTCCCCCCATCATTCCCCTATCATCCCCCCCAATATTCACGGCCATTTCCATTGCCCCCCAAAACTTCCCCGAAAAAAATCCGTGAAATCCCCTAATCCATAAAAATCCGTGATTAATTTAATCAATCAATATCTATCTTTATACCTAACAGTGATCCAAAATATTTCAACACACAAAAGAAACACGCTCCATGTCAATTATCAACTTGTTGCTTCGCAAATCTGTCATTGGGTTAATGATAGCTTGTGTATTCAGTTTAGAGGCATCAGCGCAAGCTACGCGTAAAGCTAACATCATTCCACTACCGGTTTCTCTCCAAGAAAAAGATGGTTACTTCATGATTAATCCCGGTACTAAGTTGATGGCGAACAGCCCTTCAGAAAAACAAACCGCGGAATTATTTAATGAATATTTCAAGAGTATCAGCGGCTATGCATTACCGATCGTAGCTACAGCGACCAATAATGTCATCATATTACGAACCCTGCAACAGTCGCCCGCCGAAGGCTACAGGATCAGCAGTTCGCCAAACGCGATAACAGTTACCGGCAATGACGATGCGGGCACTTTTTACGGTATGCAAACCGTCATGCAATTAGTACCGGTGGAAAAAAGCAAAAATTATGCGCTTCCCCTGGTAACGGTAGAAGATTACCCGAGATTTCAATACAGGGGTCTTCATCTCGATGTATGCCGCCACTTCTTCCCGGTTAGCTTCGTAAAAAAATACATCGATCTATTGGCGATGCACAAAATGAATACTTTCCATTGGCATCTTACCGATGACCAAGGATGGCGTATCGAAATCAAGAAATACCCCAAGCTACAAACCATTGCATCACGAAGAAAAACTTCTATGGTTGGCCGTTATGCAGATAATAAATTCGATGGCAAGCCATACGGTGGCTATTATACACAGGAAGAAGTTAAAGATGTCGTTAAATATGCAGCGGCAAGACAGGTAACGGTTATTCCTGAAATTGAAATGCCGGGCCATGCACTGGCGGCCTTGGCAGCGTATCCTAACCTCGGATGTACCGGTGGTCCATACGAAGTCGGTACCAAATGGGGAGTATTCGATGATGTTTTTTGCGCAGGAAATGATTCTGTTTTCGCATTTTTACAGGATGTATTAGACGAAGTAATGCCGTTGTTCCCTGGCAAATACGTACACATCGGCGGTGATGAATGTCCTAAAACGCGCTGGAAAGAATGCCCCAAGTGCCAGGCCAGGATCAAGGCGGAAGGCTTAAAAGATGAACATGCCTTGCAAAGTTATTTCATTCAAAGAATGGAGAAATATATCAATAGCAAAGGCAAAAAAATCATCGGTTGGGATGAAATTTTAGAGGGCGGGCTCGCACCGAATGCAACCGTGATGAGCTGGAGAGGTATGGAAGGTGGTACCGAGGCAGCCAAGCAACATCACGATGTTATTATGACCCCGGGATCCCACGTATATTTCGATCATTATCAATCTAAAGATAAATCTGAGCCTATCGCTATAGGAGGATTTACTCCTGTTAGTAAAGTTTATAGTTTTGAACCTGTTCCGGCTTCTTTATCAGAAACAGAAAAGCAATATATCATCGGGGCGCAAGCCAACCTTTGGAGCGAATATATTTTAACGCCCGAACAGGTAGAATACATGGTATACCCGCGTGCAACCGCATTGTCGGAAGTATTGTGGTCGCCGGAAGGAAAACGGGATTATGATGATTTCTTAAACCGTTTGAAAGTGCATCTGAAACGTTTAGATGTAAAACATGTCAATTATGCGAAGCATGTATTCGGGATTGTAAGCAAGGTTGAAAATAAGGCAGACGGCCAAGTGAGTGTTTCGCTTGATACGAAATTAGATGGCGGCGTCATCCGTTATACCTTGGATGGTAAAGAACCTACGCCGCGTTCACCAATTTATAAAAAACCGATCCAGGTCAGCAAGGATATGGATATTTGGGCGAAGGTTTTCCAAGGACAAAAAGCCTTTGGTAGCGGTTATCATCAAGACTTTATTTACCATAAAGCCCTTGGAAAAAAAACAACCTTATTAACACAACCCAGTGAAAAATATATGGCCGATGGTGCATTTACACTTGTAAATGGTATCAAGGGAAACGAGGAACATGCGAGCGGCGCATGGTTGGGTTACGCGGGAAAGAATATGGAAGCAGTCATTGACCTCGGAAAAGAAATGCCTGTCAAGGAAGTATCTTGCAGGAGTTTGCAGAATCCCAGTCAATGGATTTGGGCAGGAAAAAAGATTACCATCGGTCTATCGACCGATGGTAAAAACTTCAACAATAGGACTACTGAAGGCTCTTTCGGAGGGAAATTAATCGGTGAAATGAAATTACATTACCAACCCGGCGCTTCAGCCCGTTATGTAAAAATTGTGCTTGAAAATGCCGGGAAGATTCCCTCGGGGAACCCCGGTGCGGGAGAAGATAGCTGGTTGTTCGTGGATGAGATAGTGGTGAGGTAATCACCCGGAACCGTTCAAGGATTAATAATTTTACGTTAACAGCACCCGTCACGCTTCCGTTCTTACTTAAGAATAGCGCATCCAGGCGGGGCTTATTATATCATATGGAACGGCTCATTTCACTTACTATATAAATAGAGGCCGCCTTTAAAACAAGACGACCTCTACCACTTTGCATTACGTGTTAACCACTTCGCGTACCGGGTACGCAAACATTTACATATTTACCCAGAGTCCCCAATTCTTATCGAACTTGTACCATTTCCCATCGGAGGCTTCCCATTTCCATTCGGGTACTTCGGCCCAATCATTACCATCTTTAGACCACAGCAGTTTGCCATCGCTGATTTTTAGCCATTTGCCGTCTTTATCAGCCCAGGCATTCCCGGGTACTTCGGCCCAGGACTTACCATCAGTACTCCAAACAAGGTTTCCGCCTTTTTTTAACTTGTACCAATAAGTTTTTCCATCTTTCATGCCCGGCCAAGCGCCGTCTTTAGCTTTTTTCCATTCAAAAACTACGGAGATGCAACTTGCAGGTTGGTGAGAATTCGCATCGAGTTTACCGGGTCCCGCTACCAGGAACATGCCTGTAGCGATGCATAAAAAGCATAACTTTTTCATTATTAAACGAGGATTTTAAAGGTTATCCAATAGAAAAACAGCCCTATTGAGAGCAGAAATTATAAGCATGACCATCAATCCTTCCCGGGAGAATTTATGGAGTGTGTATATTATAAGTAACGAGATTTCAATGAATTTGGATTTTTACCCCGAAGCTTAACCTGGAGAATTTTTTATGAATTAAGATAAATTTTGCAAAAAAATTCACCCGCTAAATGTTTAGCTTTTGTACATTTGCAACTTGCACTAATTTTATGGATAGCTTATGAATTTTCAATAATTCGGGAGGGATATTTAACAAATATTAAATATTTGTCCTAGATACCTGTAAATTTTATATTTTTCCGGCTCGTTTTTAAAACGCATATAAAACATTGACTCATGACCATCAATCACCAGGAAATTGAACTGATCGACAGTTTTGAACAAATTGCCGTTGAGATTCATCCTGCCGCCAAGGAAGGCTCCCAAGCGGTAGCCCAGCAAATTGCGGCACTCATCCGGGAAAAGCAGGCAGCCAACGAACCTTGCGTGCTCGGCCTTGCTACCGGCTCCACACCGAAATACTTATACACGGAGTTGGTAAGGCTGCACAAAGAGGAAGGACTTAGCTTCAAAAACGTTGTAACTTTTAACCTGGACGAATACTATCCCATTGAGCCGGATGCTTTACAAAGCTATAACCGCTTCATGAAGGAGCATTTATTTAACCATGTTGACATCCCCGAAGGAAACTACCACATCCCTGACGGAACTGTGCCTAAAGAAAAGATTAAAGCTTATTGCGAAGCTTATGAACGCAAAATTGAAGAAGTAGGTGGTATCGATGTACAGATCTTGGGTATCGGTAACAACGGCCATATCGGCTTTAACGAACCGGGCTCCAATATCAACTCGCATACGCGCCTTATAACTTTAGACAATACCACCCGCCTTGCCAACGCTTACGAATTCCCTAACATGAGCCAAGTGCCAAGGTTAGCCATTACCATGGGTATCAGCTCGATCATGAGGGCCAAACGCGTTATCCTGATGGCTTGGGGTTCCCATAAAGCGAAAATCGTTCGCCGCTCTGTTGAAGGTCATAGTACCGATCAGGTGCCGGCTTCCCTGTTGCAGCAACATCCTAATTGCCAGTTCGTGATCGACGAACAAGCAGCGCAAGAATTGACCAGGTACAAGGAACCTTGGTTGACAGGGGATTGCGAATGGACACCGAAGTTGATCCGCAAAGCTGTTACCAGCCTAGCGTTGAAATTGAATAAATCCATCCTGATGTTGACGGATCGCGATTACAATGAAAATGGATTGAATGATCTCGTTGTACAATACGGTTCCGCCTACGAATTAAACATCGAACAATTTAACGGTATCCGCGACACCATTACGGGTTGGCCAGGAGGTAAACCGGGCGCGAACTTGCCGAACCACCCGGAACGTTCAGAACCCGCCAGCAAACGCGTGCTGATCTTCTCCCCCCACCCAGATGATGATATTATCTCTATGGGTGGCACTTTCATCCGCCTGCACGAGCAGGGTCACGATGTACATGTCGCTTATCAAACATCCGGTAACATCGCCGTGACCGATGAATTTGTATTGCGTTTCATCGATTTCGCCGTAGGTTTCGACAAAATGTTCGAAATTGATAGCAACAAGAGCTCTAAAGTTTTAGAAGAAGCTAAAGCATTCTTGAAAATCAAGAAACCATCCCAAAAAGATACACCGGAGATCCGCGCGATCAAAGGCCTGATCCGCCGCTGCGAAGCTAAAGCTACCTGCCGCTACGTAGGTGTGGAAGACAATGCACACTTCTTAAACCTACCTTTCTACGAAACAGGTTTGGTGGAGAAAAAGCCAATGGGTGAAGAAGATATCCAAATCACCGTGGATCTATTACAAAAATTAAAACCGCAGCAAATTTATTGCGCGGGCGACTTAGCCGATCCGCATGGCACGCACAAGGTATGCTTGGATATTATATTCGCGGCATTGGAGCGCTTGAAAAACGAAGATTGGATCAAGGATTGTTGGGTTTGGTTATATAAAGGCGCTTGGCAAGAATGGGACATCCATGAAATTGAGATGGCCGTACCGATGAGCCCCGACCAAGTAATGCAAAAACGCCTTGGTATCTTCATCCACCAAAGTCAGAAAGACGTGGTTCCTTTCCAAGGAACTGATTTGCGCGAGTTCTGGCAACGTGCAGAAGATAGGAATGCGAATACAGCGGAACTTTATGACAAACTCGGTTTGCAGAAATATGCAGCGATGGAAGCATTTGTTCGCTACCATTTCTTGTAAAAAATAAATTCGTTGATATTTCAAGCCCCGGTCATCATATGTCCGGGGCTTTTGTATTTCAGCTCTAAATAAGTTTCAGTATTTTTGGGGAAGCCTAATTTATAATTCATGATGACCTTATTATATGTATTGGCAGCACTAGTTGCCGGAACATTACTCGGATATTTCATTGCCATATCAACAAAGAATAGAAATAGTGTTGATAAGCATTTGTATGATGATTTAAACAAGAATTACCAGCAAGTACAACTCCAGCAAACTCAATCCGTTTCAAAAACAACATTGGAACAATTGTACGTTTCCAAAGAATTGCACCTACATACGTTGAAACAAATTCAAGAACAAAAATTCGAAAAGGATGAATTGCAAAGGTATTTACAGGCCAAGGATTCCGAGCTCGTCCAGTTGCATACGGCATGCGCCAGTTTGAAAAAAGAAAATGAAAACTTGCAAGATAAAATGTCCGATTTCAAGGAGGAAGTGGTACGCTTACAGGAATTATCTGAAGAGAAATTTAAAAATCTTGCTACCGAAATACTGAACCACAACAGTAAAGAATTTGCATTGAATAATAAGAGCAATATGGATATCCTGCTGAACCCTTTAAAACAGGATATTACCCAGTTCAAAAAAACGATTGAAGAAACCCGCAAAGAAGACATCCAGGATATTACCAGCCTAAAGAAAGAACTGGAAGCCTTGCAAAAGATGAATCAGCAATTAAGCGGGGACGCACAAAGACTTTCTAAAGCTTTACAATCTGATGTAAAAGTTCAAGGCAACTGGGGCGAGGACAGGCTGAAACTTATCCTAGAAGCGGAAGGCCTGGAGAAATATATCGATTACAGTACCCAGGGCGCGTTCAAAGACACGGAAGAAAACATTACCCGTAAGCCCGATCTCATCCTGAACCTGCCGGGTGGCCAACACATCATCATCGATAGTAAAGTTTCGCTCAACGCGTATATACAATATTTTAACGCGCAAGATAATAATGAGAAAAAAAGTTATTTACAACAATTAGCGAAGAATATCATCCACCATATTGATGATCTTTCCGCTAAAAACTACCAGCACTTGCAGGGACTCAATGCCCCTCCTTTCGTATTCATGTTCATGCATTTCGAATCTGCCTTAAGTTTAGCGCTCAACGAGAACCCGGATATATTTGACCGAGCCTTGAAGAAGAATATTGTTATCATCACGCCTACCACCTTAGTAGCAGCTATGAAAATGGTGAAAATGATTTGGCAGAAGGAAAACAGGGTTAAAAATGTTGAAGAAATCTTTAAACAATGCGGCGCCCTTCATGATAAATTCGTCAGCTTCCTAGAAGATATGAGTAGGTTGGGCGATAGCTTGCAATCTGCTAATAATTCTTATACCAAGGCTTTGAATAAACTAAGTGAGGGCGCCAGGAGAGGCGATACTATTACCGGGAAGATCGATAATATCAAACGGCTGGAAGCCAAAACAACTAAACAAATCCCGCAACAATTCATTAGCGATATCAGTTTATTGGAGGATGATTTTGCCGGGAGTAGAGACGCGGAAGCTGATGTAGAAGAAGATGCCTAATATCAAAAATAACTGATACTAAAATGATTAACCCGAAAGAGTTCTTGGAAAACGAAGGGTACCTTATTATACCAAATGTATTCTCGCAACAGGAAGTTGCTTGTATACAATCATTATTAAATAGCAAGATAGATCCTTGCGCTGAAGGTACCGCCATCCATGCTACAAGGAAAATCCTGCATGAAATCCCGAGTTTGGCGGCACTTATAAAGCCGGGGCTACAAAAATATTTTGATCCGATCTTACCGGGTTCAAAATATTTTCCTGTTAAATCAATTTACTTTGATAAGCCCGCTCATTCCAACTGGTTTGTAAGCTACCACCAAGATTTAACTATATCTGTCAGCAAGCAGGTAGCAACTCCAAAATATTCCAAATGGACAAAGAAAAACGGTTATTTTTCGGTTCAGCCACCTATTGAATTATTACAACAAGTTTACACTTGCAGGATACATTTAGATAATACAACCGGAGACAACGGGGCGCTCCGCGTGGTACCCGGGAGCCATAAGCAAGGCCTTATTCCACCCGATCAGTTCGATCAATACAGGACCAAGGAGGTTATATGTAATGTTCCGGCGGGTGGTATAATGATTATGCAACCTTTAATCCTGCATTCATCCGGCAGGAGTAAAGGAGGTTTAAGCCGCAGGGTTTTACACATTGAATATGCTGCGATGGACTTACCCGGGGAATTAGAATGGGAAGAGAAGATCATTTTGTAGGGTTTAGCCAATGGCCAACCTAGTACTTGTAGCCACACATATATTTAAGGTTTTCAACCCATTTTGTTGTACATTTATCACACAACCCGATATTGATTATGATCACCTC
Organism: Chitinophaga caeni; assembly: GCF_002557795.1. Taxonomy (NCBI): domain Bacteria; kingdom Pseudomonadati; phylum Bacteroidota; class Chitinophagia; order Chitinophagales; family Chitinophagaceae; genus Chitinophaga; species Chitinophaga caeni. The sequence continues at coordinate 5,142,521 of NZ_CP023777.1, forward strand.
ACCGGCAATGTCATCATTATTAGCATTTCCCGTACTTCAAACAGCGAGGTTATCATTGGTGCCTATCAATCCTAAACACCTCGAAGATATTTTTAAATTGTTCAGCGACACGCGCGTTACGCAATTTTATAACCTGCATCCTTTCCGGCAATTGCATGAAGCGCAACACTTTATTGATTATTATGCCAAGCGTTTTCAAGAGCAGAAAGGTGTCCGTTGGGGTATCACGATTCAAGGTGCAACGAAATTGATCGGTACGGTCGGGTTCAACCATTTTACGCCGAACCACCGTTCCAATATAGGCTATGACCTTCATCCCGATTATTGGAACAAGGGCTTTATGACGGAAGCATTAAAACGTGTCATTCAATTTGGAATGGAACAATTACAGGTCAACCGCATCGAAGCGGAAGTTATGCCCGGTAATACGTCATCTATAAAGGTGCTGGAGAAGTTGGGCTTTTACAGGGAAGCTATGCTCAAAGACTGGATGTATTTCGATCAAAAACATTTCGATATGTATATGTTCGTCTTGTTGAGAAAGAAATATGAAGCGATGACAATATCATAAAAACATTAAAAAAATCATTTGACATGCAGACGATATTAGGAGCCGGCGGTATTATTGGCATCGAGCTTGCAAAAGCCCTCACCCAATACACGACAGACATTAGGATAGTAGCTAGGAATCCACAGAAAGTTAACGAGACAGACCAGGTCTTCAAAGCAGATTTATTAAACCCGGGTGAAACATTCCGCGCCATCGAAGGCTCTGAAGTCGTTTACCTAACGGTTGGATTAAAATACCAGGCAAAAGTATGGCAAGAGCAATGGCCTATCTTGATGCAAAATGTTATCAATGCCTGTATCCGTACCGGCGCAAAATTAGTGTTCTTCGATAACGTATACATGTATGGCAAAGTAGATGGATGGATGACGGAAGAAAGCATTATGCGCCCTAATAGCAAGAAAGGAAAAGTGCGTACCCGCCTTATAAGTATGCTCCAGGACGAGATGCATAAGAACACGTTCCCTATTTTAATCGCGCGTTCGGTAGACTTCTACGGACCGGGAACTAAAAACAGCGTTACGAATTTAATATTTGATAATATCCGCGATGGCAAAAAGCCACAATGGCTCGTTGATATCAATGTGCCCCACTCCTTAACTTATACGCCCGATGCCGGCAAAGCAACCGCACTACTGGGAAACACCCCGGATGCTTATAATCAAATTTGGCATTTACCAACCGACCCGGAAAAAATTACGATGAAGTCATTCATTCATCAAGCCTTGGAAGCTGCGGGACTGCCCCAAAAAATCGGTATTTTCCCTCCTTGGTTACTTACGATTGCAGGCTTGTTTAATACCAATATCCGCGAGATCAAGGAAATGTTGTACCAATACGACTCACCGTATCTTTTCGATAGTTCCAAGTTCGAGAAAAGGTTCGGGAAGATGTATACGCCGTACAGTGAGGGTATTCAATATATGATTCAATATAACCGGCAAAAAAGGTAGCCAACCTATTAATCTCATAACTTTTAGTTATAACTCATACTATTTCTTGATTTGACTTAGTTATCGATTCATCTAACCTTTGCAACAATAAAATTTGTTCCAGATGGTTAGAAAATTATTATCGGTTACGAAGGGAAATATTTCATGGCAAGGAATCCTGTTTTTTGTTGCTATGGGTGTATGCTTACTTCCATTTATGAACGCGGCGATCGCCATCGTTTTGGGGATTATAGTTGCACAATTTATCCCGCATCCATTTGCCGCATTACAAGGAAAAGTTTCACATATATTGTTACAATGTTCCGTTGTAGGACTAGGCTTTGGCATGAATGCTATCGAAGCGTTCAAAGTTGGTAAGGAAGGATTTGGATTAGCCATTATATCCATCCTCTTCACATTGGTTGTGGGTAAACTCTTAGGCAGGTGGATGGGTATTGAGAAAACCACCGCCCACCTTGTATGTGCAGGTACTGCCATTTGCGGCGGAAGTGCAATTGCGGCCATTTCGCCGGTCATAAAAGCAGATAATGAACAACTCTCCGTTTCATTGGGCGTGGTATTCTTATTAAATGCTTCGGCGCTGTTTATTTTCCCATTGGTTGGCCACCGGTTAGGTTTAAGTCAGCAACAGTTCGGTACCTGGAGTGCATTGGCGATCCATGATACAAGTTCCGTCGTGGGAGCTGCCGGGAAATATGGAGAAGAAGCCTTGAAGATCGCGACTACGATAAAATTATCAAGGGTGTTATGGATCATCCCGCTGGCTGTTTATTCCTCTTGGCATTTTAAACAGGGAGCTAAGCGTATCAAGATCCCGTATTTTATCCCGGCATTCGTATTGGCCATGCTGATTTATACTTATATCCCTGCCGCGCAGACATTTTCAAATTACATAGTGCCGGTAGCCAAAACCGGGTTCCTACTCACATTATTTCTTATCGGGGCCAGCCTAACGCCCGCATCCTTGGCAAACATTGGCTGGAAGCCATTACTACATGGTACGTTCTTATGGATATTGACAAGCATGCTAACCCTGTTCATCATTTTATATGTTATCTAAGAAACATTTCATCATTTGAATTATTAAGGAAGGGGAAATTTTTGTATTTTTTCGGGAAATTGACCCAAATACCCGCTATGCACATACATTACTTTCAACATGTTCCCTTTGAAGGTCTTGGCTGTATCCAGTCTTGGATTGATGAAAACAAACATACGGTAAGCCATACCAGGTGGTACGAAACCATTAGTATACCTAACCTTGACGCGATCGACATGCTCATTATAATGGGTGGTCCCATGGGAGTATACGAGGAAACACGTTATCCATGGATGCATGTTGAAAAGAAGCTGGTAAAACTAGCGATAGATTCCGGTAAGATCGTATTGGGGATTTGCTTCGGTGCGCAATTAATTGCAGCGGCCCTGGGTGCAAATGTTTTTCCAAATCAACAGAAGGAAATCGGCTGGCACCCGGTATATTTCAAAGAAAATGTCCATACTTTTCGCCAGTTAGACTTTTTACCTTCCGAGTTGCGCGTGCTTCATTGGCATGGCGACACTTTCGATCTTCCCGATGAATCCTTGCAATTTGCTTCCAGCGTCGCATGTAATAACCAGGCATTCATTTATAAACAGAAAGTTCTCGGTTTACAATTTCATTTCGAGATACTGGAGCAAGGTGTCCAAGATTTATTAACCCATTGTGAAAACGAGTTAATTACCGCACCTTTTATTCAAGATAAAATCCATCTGCTGAAAGGCGTAGAACATATACCGAAAGCCAATGCTTACATGTATAAGTTGCTGGACAGGTTAACCGCGATGGCAGGTTAAAACCGTCACAAAATGACAGTTATATGCATGAAATAAGCAGGATAACCAGTAGCTTTGTTTTCTCAGGAAAATCTTGCAAAGTTTATGAAAGAAGGAAGAATTGATTTATTGATAATCGGGGGCGGCCCCATTGGTTTGGCATGTGCTTTAGAAGCACAGAAAGCAGGATTAAGCTACCTCGTGGTTGAAAAAGGTTGCCTGGTCAACTCCCTGTACCGGTACCCGCTTAATATGACTTTTTTCTCCACTTCGGAAAGATTGGAGATCGGCGGCATTCCCTTTGTTTCTAATAACGCAAAACCGACAAGGGCCGAATCATTGGAATATTACCGCCGTGTAGCCGATTCTGCCAAGATCCGGATGAAATTGTTCGAAGAAGTGACGGCGATCATCCCCGCGGACGGGTACTATACCGTGCAGACAAGCAAAACACATTATGAAGCCGAAAATATAGTTATCGCAACAGGATTTTACGACATTCCGAACTTGATGAATGTACCGGGCGAAGATTTACCCAAAGTAACGCATTACTACCGTGACCCACATTACTACGCCGGTCAAAAGGTAGTCGTTGTAGGCGCCAATAATTCAGCCGTAGATGCCGCCTTGGAAACATATAGAAAAGGGGCGGAAGTAACGATGGTTATCCGGGAAGGCAATATTGGTAAACGAGTAAAATACTGGGTAAAACCCGATATAGAGAACCGGGTAGAAGAAGGAAGCATCAAAGCTTTTTTCTATTCAACAATCCATGCCATCCATGATCATAGCGTTGACATCAAAACACCTGATGGAATCGTGTCAATTGATAATGACTTCGTCATTGCCGCGACGGGGTATCAACCCAATTTCAGTTTCTTGGAAAAAGTAGGTATTGCATTATCCAAGGATTGGAAGCGGTATCCGGCATATAACGAGAAAACGATGGAAACCAATTTACAAGGTATATACCTAGCGGGGGTTGTTTGCGGGGGGATGGATACCCATGTTTGGTTTATAGAAAATTCTAGGGAGCATGCAAAGAAGATCGTGCATCATATTCAAAATAAAAATAGTTACACCTTCTAATTTTTTTTAACAAAATGCTTAAATATTAAATTATTATTACTATCTTGTTAGCCCTTACTATTTTATCAACCTGTTTAGAGTAATCAATTTAAGTTTACAACCCACGTTATAATACTGCATCATACACCAGCCCACCCCACTAAGGGGCGAGATGTTATATGATATTCACCTCGCGTTCCAGTGCAACGCCGAATTTTGCTTGAACGCTTTCCAAGATAGCAGTAGACAAGTCAAATATTTCTTGTCCTTTGGCATGACCGTAGTTCACCAAAACCAGGGCCTGCTTGGCATGAACGCCGGCATCCCCATTACGGTAACCTTTCCAGCCACATTGTTCGATCAACCACCCGGCAGCTAATTTGACACGATCACCAGGTAATGGATAACCTACGATACCCGGAAAATCGATTTGTAATGATGCGAATACCTTTGCCGGTATTTCGGGATTCTTAAAGAAACTCCCAGCGTTACCGATCTCGGCAGGATTTGGCAATTTCGAGGAACGGATATTGATAACGGCCTGGCTGATTGCCTGGATACTCAAATCTTCAACCCCCATCGCTTCCAATTCTTGTTCTATAGCGCCGTAACTGGTATTAAACCGCGGTTGCTTGCGGAGTTTATAAGTCACATCCAAGATCACGAACCGGTTCTTCAGCGCCTTTTTAAAAACGCTTTCACGGTAACCGAATTCACAGGATTTATTATCAAAAGTATGGATACTCAGATCTTCAAGCTGCAAAGCTGTGAGCTCGTAAAAACTATCTTTTATCTCGACGCCGTAAGCGCCGATATTTTGCATGGGACTTGCGCCGACGTTACCGGGTATCAAGGAAAGATTTTCTAGCCCAGCCCAATTGTTTTGCACACAATGCAAGATAAACTGGTGCCAAACTTCCCCTGCGCCGCATTTTATATATACAAAATCCTTATCCTCACCCGATATCTCTAGTCCCTTAATTTCATTTTTCATTACCAGCCCGGCCACATCCTTGGTCAGCAACATGTTACTTCCCCCTCCTAAAATCAACTTTGGTAAACCTTTCCATGATTTCCCCTCCAGTAGTTCCTGTAACTCTACCGCGTTGCGAAAGCTACTGAAATATTGAGCCGTAGCCTCAATGCCGAAGGTGTTGTAGGGTAATAATGAAACTTGTTCTTGAACTTGTATCATGGTTGCGTATAAAAAACTATCTTTAATAATTGAACAAAGATAAATAAAATCGCATGCGAACTGCCTTAATTATAGGGGCTAGCGGCTTATGTGGTAAAAAGTTGACCCAGCTGCTGCTTTCAGATACGTACTTTGATCAAGTGAAGGTTTTCGTGCGAACTTCCCTGCCTATCAATCATCCTAAACTCGTACAAGTGTTAACTGATTTTGATAACCTTCCTACGATATCAGCGGAATTGAAAGGCGAAGCGCTATTCTGTTGTATCGGTACCACGATCAAAAAAGCCGGCACCCGGGAAGCCTTTGCGAAAGTGGACCTTGACATCCCTGTAAATTTTGGATCCCTGGCGAAACAAGCCGCAGTTCCTCAAATGCTTGTTATTTCTGCCATAGGCGCCAACGCCGGTTCCAGTAATTTCTACCTGCGCACGAAAGGCAAGATGGAAAAGGCATTGGAAGCATTGGATTTCGAGTCGCTGCATATTTTCAGGCCATCTTTGATTGACGGTGAAAGATCTGAACGAAGATTGGCCGAAAAGATTTCGATGATGTTAATGAGGGCAATGAATCCCTTACTTTTAGACGGCCTCCGCAAATATAGAAGTATCTCACCCGGAACGATTGTCCAATCAATGCTAGGTGCTTCTTTGCAACAGTCGAAAGGCTTGCATATATATGAATATAATGATATGGTACAGCCGTCCAGGTAATCTGGTGCTTTTTTTGCTGATTTATTTACCATATTTGCTGATATAAACACACCCAATCAATGGTAAAAGTTATGAGAATTAGACGATTATTAATGATTATCGGAGTATGCTTGATGGGTCACCTGGTTACTAATGCGCAAATCAATACCCAGATTCCTGGTACATGGAGCGTGAATCCCAGCCCCTACGTGGTTACCGATCCCGGTTTAGTACAAACGGATGTCACCATACTGGATTATAGCGTAGCCCGTAATTTCTATGAAGCTACCACGAGGTCGGAGCCGGATCTTTCACAGGTGCTTTATATACATAAACACATCCGTCTCAATACGCAAAAGGCAGTCGATAGCTTAGCTAATTACATGATTCCAAAGATTCCGAATGCCGATCCATATTTCATGGAAGCTAGGGTTATTCATCCTAACGGGAAATTCGAGATGGTAAAAGGATACCTAAGAACGGTTAAACTTAGCAAGGATGAAGAGGCCTGGGTCATGCGCCCCGAAAACCTAGAAGTAGGTTGTGAAATTGAATACGATTTCGGTTTATTAATTTATAATCAATATTCCGGCGTAGATTATTTCCAGGAAAATAGCCCCGTGCTGAAAGCGAACTTTAAACTAATTGCTCCCAATACTTTTACTTTCGACGTGAAGGGATTAAATGGTTTCGGTGATATCTCCCCTATCGCCGGCACGAAGCTTCTTACGGCAGAAGCCAGCAGTAGCAATATCCCCGCTATATCCAACAGCATTTACATGTTCCCCAAACCGAACATGCAGGCTGTAGCTTATGCCATGTCATCTTTTGTCAATCAAACTTATAATAAGAAAGAGAAAGTAACCTATACCTGGCAAGATTTTGGCGAATCGGAATTCATCACTTACAATAACATTAGCCGTACGGAGTTCAATAACTTGCAAAAGAATATGGAACGCTGGGCCTTCCTAAAACAACAAAAAGCTTTACCCTTATTAATATACCAGGTGGAGCATTACCTCAAAAGCATTATCAAGTACGAACCGGCTGAAAATATCCAGCAACTGGAAGACTTAAGTTACATTCTCCGGAACCGCGAAGCCAACGATGTAGGCTTGGTAAGGCTATTTTCAGCGGTATATTACATGCTCGGAATCCGCACGGAGTTATTATTGACTTCCCCAAGGGATGAATTGCAGATCGATTCAACAATGTGTAGTTTCGATAGGGCTAAAAAACCTTTGCTGTATTTCCCGGAAATAGATCTATGCATGGCGCCCACCGAATATGAATACCATTTCCCAAATATTCCCCCACTCTGGGCAAATACTACTGCCTTGCATTGTTGGGATGTTAAGGATGGCGACCAGTCCGAAGTAAAAACTGCGTTTATGCAAGTACCTGCAAAGGATTATGCAGGCAACGGCAGCCGCACGGTGAGCAACATTCGATTGACCGCTTCCATGGACTCCTTGCTCATCAATTCGTCCCAAACAATCAACGGTTTACCCGATGTAAGCGTAAAGACGATGTTTAAAGCGCTGAACGCGAATCAATATAGGGATAAAGCAGCCCAATTATTGCCGGTGGCGGAAAAAGACATCCATATTAAAGCACTTAGCTATAGCAATACCGACTGGTCACCAACCGAGATAGAAGCGCCTACAAATATCAAGGGTACCTACACCAATGCTTCTTTATTAACGAAAACTAATAACGGGATCGAGATTAGGCTGGGCGGACTTAATCCTACTATCGTGAGTGCAAATAACACATTACCGCCGCGGGATAAAGGCCTTGATATTTTGTATCCATTCTTCCAAGAAAGTAAAATCACTATCGAAATACCGGCTGGTTATACATTAGCCAATCCCAAATATTACGATAAAGAATTTACGGTAAAAGATGGGGCAAAAGAAGTAGCCGGTTTTAAATCCATGGTGATGGTGGACGGGAACAATCTTACTTATTATATCACGCAATGGTACGGGGCAACACATTACGAGCTGGGCGTATTTGACCAGTTACACAATATGCTAGGTCAGCTTTTGCAATTGAAAGAAAGTCCAATAGTATTAAAACGTAAATAACCTAGATACAATCTACATCCGGGATGATAATAACCGAGCGGAAAGCTTTTTCCGTCGTTAACTGGATAAAGAATTCGCGCAGCATATATTTTGCCTGCGCGATTTTTTTTGAATCGCGGGGCAACTTTATCATCAGCTCCTGTAAATAATAATTCCTAACCCTGTCCACGATCGGCGCCGATGGCCCGATAACCTGTGTTCCGAATTTCGGTACCAGCCAATTACCTAAAACCTGTGCCGCCTGCGCAACCGTTTTCTCCTGCTTATGCTTCAATGTTATTTTGAGCAAACGGCAAAACGGCGGGTAGTTGAATTGCTCGCGCTCCGCGATTTCATTGACATACATAGCATTGTAATCATGGTCAGCCACATATTGCAATACCGGGTGTTTCGTATTATTAGCCTGGATAATTACCTTACCTAGTCCGTCCCTTCTACCCGCGCGGCCACTCACTTGCTCCATCAGTTGAAACGCCCTTTCATTTACCCTGAAATCCGGGTAACTCAGCAAGCTGTCGGCACTCAAAATCCCAACTAAGTTTACATTTTCAAAGTCCAGGCCTTTCACGACCATTTGCGTACCTACTAAAATATCAATTTCCCTTTGTTCAAGCATCTGGATCATCTTGTTATGGGAGTCCTTAGTACGTACAGAATCCACATCCATGCGGGCAATTCTCGCTTCCGGGAAAAGATGTTGTAAATCATCTTCCACCTTTTCGGTACCGAAGCTTTTCGGGATCAATGTTTGGCTGCCGCAAGCTTCGCAAGTATATAAGTAGGGGTACCTTGTACCGCAGTAATGGCAATGCAGTTTATCTTGGTTCCTGTGGTAAGTTAATGATACGTCACATTGATGGCAATGCGGAATCCAGCCGCAGGTAGTACACAAGAGAAAGGGTGCAAAGCCACGCCTGTTTTGGAACAGGATGACCTGTTTCTGTTGTTGCAACGCTTCTTCCATCGCTGAGAGCAACTGTTGGGAGAAGTTGCCTTTCATCGTTTTCAAGGCCGCTTCCTGTTTCAAATCCGCCACTTCGATTGCGGGCATCTCGATACCGCCGAAACGTTCCATCAATTTCACCAGACCGAATTTACCCTGGCTGGCATTGAAGTAAGTTTCCATGCTGGGCGTCGCGGAGCCCAGCAGCACCTTTGCACCGAACAAACCCGCATAATAAATGGCCGCATCCCTCGCATGGTAGCGCGGTGCAGGATCCTGTTGCTTGTAAGAACTATCATGCTCTTCATCCAGGACAATAAGACCCAGGTCTTTAAATGGTAATAATAAGCTAGAACGGGCCCCCAGGACGATTTGAATCTCCCCGGATTTCACCTTGTTCCAAATTTCAACCCTTTCGTTATTGTTAAAGCGGGAATGGTAAATCCCGATCTTTCCTGCAAAATGTTTTTTCAACCGGCGGATGATCTGCGCTGTCAACGCGATTTCCGGTAAAAGGTATAAGACCTGCTGCCCCTTATTGATACAATCTTCTATTAATTTTACGTATACCTGTGTCTTACCGCTGGACGTAACGCCGTGCAACAAGGTAACGGCTTTAGTTTCGAAACATCCGCGTACGCTTGCCAGGGCATTTTCTTGAGAAGGACTCAAGTTAAAATCTATCGTGGCTTCCGTTTTGCCTAAGGGGATGCGATCCACCGTTCTTTTTTCGATCCAGAGTATTCCCTTATCAACCAAGCCTTTCAACTGCGCGGCAGATGCGCCAGATTTTTTCAACAACTCCGCCTGCAAAACACTGCCTTGCGTTTTAACGAAGTGCAGGTAGGCCAATAATAATTCCAGTTGTTTAGGTGCGCGGCCCAATTCATCGAATAATGCGGACAGGCGTTCTTCCTGCTGGTAGTCCGGGCTAAGTTGCACATAATTCTCTTTCTTTTCCCGGTAAGCTTCCTTCAGCGTTTCATACACCAACAGGATGTTCTTTTCCAGCAGGCGTTTGATCACGCTATATACTTCTACTTTATCCAAAATCTGCTGTACTTCCTCGATACTGAGTTCTTTACGGATCTGCAAAGCTTCCGCGATCATAAACTCATCATCATCCAGTAATGCAGAATCGTAAGTATGGTCATCGTTATATAAGAGGATCGTTTCACTCGACAATTTTAAATGCGCGGGCAAAGCAGCGTTGAGCACCTCGCCTTCGGTGCACATGTAATACGAAGCGATCCATTCCCAAAACTTAATTTGATTCGGAAATACAACGGGGTCCTTATCGAGTATATCTAATATAGGCTTAGTTTGATAAGCCTTCGGAGCTTGTTCGTGGATGGTTTTAACAATGGCAGCATATTTCTTTTGTCGCCCGAGCTGCACCGCCACGCGGCTGCCGGGTTGTAAAAGAGGCACCATCTTATCGGGGATGGAATATGTATAATTCCTGGGCAGCGCCAGGGGTAAGATTACATCTGCAAACTTCATATCAATACTTATCAAACCGTCTGCAAGGCGGGATACTCATGGTATTCACGCATCGCAGCATCCATGATTTCGTAAGTTTTTTGTTTCAAGGCCGGTAAATCTTCGATCGTCAATCCTTCAACGGGGATCTCCGGCAAGAATACTACGCGGCATTTGCCCGGCGCCAGGGAAGTGAGGTTAACCTTCTTCAACCTGAATTTACTATCTACATACACCACCGGTTTAATCGGGGTTTGGGTTTCGATAGCGATTTTAAAAGCGCCGTTATGGAAAGTACCCAAGGGGTTATCTGATTTATTAAATGTTCCTTCCGGGAATATCAATACGGATACCCCTTCTTTCAACATGGCAATCATTTCCCTAACACTTTTCGCGCGGCCAACTGCCGTTTTGCGATCTACAGCCACCACCGAAGCCTTATAAATAATCCCGAAAAAGGGTACTTTAACTAATTCTACTTTACCGAGCGGGCGAAAGGGCAAACGCATTACCTTAACGGCAATCGCTGCATCCAGGTAAGAACTGTGATTCACCACGTAAATACAAGGCTCTTTCTTACGGGGCGCTTTATAAATGCGGCTTACCCAAATGCCGATTAATGGAAACCAAGCATGCGCCCAAAATCTCAAGAAATAAAACACGATGTTGCCACCTTTAACCCTACCGAAAATTAATGTGGCCAAGATAATAGGTGGTAAGATCAGGAACATGATGCCCAAGAACGTAATGATCGCATAAATCGTGTAAATAACCTGGATAGGCTTGAGGATGGTACGCATAAATCAGCTCGACAATTATCTCTAAAAACGCGAAAATTAAGTATAAGTAAGCGGATTACCTAAAAATATTATTCAAACTATTGGCAATCGCAAGTCCAGTCTTTTTCCAAATCTATACAGGTAATCACTTTAATTACCTGCCCACAATTCGCGAAAACAATCCGTAAATGTTGACCATCATCAGAATAGCCTTCCTTGGCAATTGTAGGGCAAGGTTTATCACCGGGATCCGACTTAGCACGGTTCACTTTACCTTCCCGGTATATCTCTGCCACTTCCTCTTCCGAAACATGGCGGCATTCCATGCGGCAACGGGCATGCTTCGTATAATAAAAATAAGGATGCTCCTTAGAATAAGGAGTGGCTGGCCCTTGCTGCTGTGCTGCCGGCTTGCTCCCGGCTAACTTGTCCTTTCCGATTACGAAAAAGGCCGCTACCGCCACGAGCGGCACCCAGATAACTTTCCTAAGATTCTTTGATAACATATTACGAACTAAATTAACACAAAAATAGGAACCTTCAACTAAGCTAAAAAGTTGCTACCTTTGCGAGCTTATGGCACAGGCAAAATCAGTAGCATTTCATACCCTCGGCTGCAAGCTGAACTTCTCGGAAACCTCCACCCTTGGCAGGCTATTCGAGAATGACGGTTTCAAAAAGAAAGAATTTGAGGATGAGGCCGACGTTTATGTGATCAATACTTGTTCTGTTACAGACAATGCAGACAAGGAATGCCGGCAGCTCGTTCGCCGCATCCAACGTCGCGCACCGGGAAGTATGGTCGTGATCACGGGCTGTTATGCACAGTTGAAACCGCAGGAAATTGCCGGGATCGAAGGTGTGGACCTCGTATTAGGCGCCGCCGAAAAGTTCAATATCGTGGATCATATTAAAAATTTCACGAAGGGCGATAGCGCGCAAATCTGCTCCTGCGATATTGAAGATGTCAATACTTTCCATGCTTCTTACTCGGTAAATGATCGTACCCGGACGTTCCTCAAGGTGCAGGATGGTTGCGATTATAACTGTGCTTTTTGCACGATACCGATGGCACGCGGCATCAGCCGTAGCGACAGCATCGCCAACGTCCTTGAAAATGTAAAAGAATTGGCAGCCGGCGGGGTAAAAGAAATCGTGCTGACCGGGGTTAACCTGGGAGACTTCGGCAAGGGCTTCGAAGGCGGCAAGCGCAGGGAAGAAAGCTTCTATGAACTGGTGCAGGCATTGGAAAATGTAGCCGGTATCGAACGGTACCGCATCTCTTCCATCGAGCCGAACCTTTTATCTGATGAAATCATTGAATTCGTGGCCAGGAGCCGCAAGTTCATGCCGCATTTCCATATCCCTTTACAAAGTGGGAATAACGAGATATTAGGCCTGATGCGCCGCCGCTACCGCCGGGAACTTTATACAGAGAAAGTGCATAAGATCAAATCCTTAATGCCGCATTGTTGTATAGGGGTAGATGTCATCGTTGGATTCCCCAGCGAAAGCGATGCACATTTCCAGGATACCTATGATTTCTTGCACGGCTTAGATATTTCATACTTACACGTATTTACTTACAGCGAAAGGGCGAATACGGCAGCCCTGGATATTAACCCGGTTGTACCGCAACAAGTCCGCCAGGAAAGGAACAAGATGTTACGGAACCTGAGTTTTAAGAAGATGCAATATTTCACGGGGCAACATACCGGGGAAACCCGCAGCGTGCTGTTTGAATCACATGCCAAAAACGGGATGATGGAAGGCTATACCGATAATTATATCAAGGTCAGCACCCCTTTCCGTGAAGAATGGGTGAATCAAATCGTAGATTGGGAATTAAGGTAATACTTAAGCTACGGGCTATGAGGGAACAATAAATTAACTTTTTACCCTCCCTGTAGAAATTAATGCTGACAAGGATTTTCAAGCAATTGAGAACCAACTGTTTCAATGAAAATCAAAAAAATATTTGGCAGAGAAAAAATAATTTTTACCTTTGCAATCCCAACGAACGAAAAGCGATCGAAATACACTGGGGAAGTAAGTTTAGGGAGTTTAGCTCAGCTGGTTCAGAGCATCTGCCTTACAAGCAGAGGGTCGATGGTTCGAATCCGTCAACTCCCACTTTTTTTCTGATTTTATATTTCCCTAAGGGAGTTTAGCTCAGCTGGTTCAGAGCATCTGCCTTACAAGCAGAGGGTCGATGGTTCGAATCCGTCAACTCCCACGAAGCCTCGGTAATGCCGGGGCTTTTCAATAAGTTCTTAAGCCGGATGTGGATCATTGCGTATTAAAATACTTATGCACATTTGTTCTTCAAAAGCTTTTAATAATTACATTTGCACACCCGGTAATCCCTAACAGGATTGCAGTCAGCACAAGGGAGTTTAGCTCAGCTGGTTCAGAGCATCTGCCTTACAAGCAGAGGGTCGATGGTTCGAATCCGTCAACTCCCACTGATTATCAATCATTTAGAAGGTCGCCACTGGCGGCCTTTATAAATTTGCTAGTGCCTTCGGAAATCTTGAAACAAAGAGCTTTTACAGTGCAAATTTACAGCAAATTGCACGATCACAATTCCCCTTTATTATCTTCTATTTTGGCGGTAAGTTGCATATCGATGTCTTTGAAATAGGAGGATGGAAGCTATGCTGTCTTTTCTGCTTTCGTGGATAGGTCTGTGGTGGCACTATCCGAAAGCCCCTGTGCATGCAAAGATGGTGTACCGGCACAGACAAAATAGCAGCAACGTACATACGCTTACAACAAGCTTCAATTTTTTTGATAAGGGCTTCAAAGGTTTTCTTTTAGGTTAATTTTAAGGCAATAGGATTTTATTGTTTTTGGTTCTCCAGTTTTTCAATGCGCAAATTCAGTTTCTCAATGATTTTATTTTGGTTGTTGACGATCTCTTTCAAATCAGCTATTTTTTTATCTTCCTCCATCAAGTATAAGGTCAGCTCCTCGATCTTTTTCATTTGAGCTTTCTGCATTGAACCAAGGTCGAGTCCCTCCTTGTCAATGTTTTTTGCTGAAGGCAGTTCCGGGAGGTGTTTGTGTTCATGAACATAAGCCATCACCTCTTTTAGCGGCAACAGGCTATAAGCGGTATCGAAGACGTAATCCGGCCAACCTGTGATAGTCACCTTTACCTGCTTAGCTGTAACTGTACCATTGACTGCTAACTCGGATTGCGGATTTTCGGTGCCAATGCCTACTTTGCCACTGGTATAGAAGTTGCCATTAAAATAGGATTTCTGTCGGCCTCCATCTGTGACAAACCCTTGGACTATATTAGATAGATTAATTGTCCTTGCAGCAAAACCACTGGGGATTCCATCGTTATCTCCAGGTGAGCTATTAATAAATTGCCAATCAACAGGCGTCCAACCGCTCAACTGAATATTATTTTCTATATAGCAGGTAATATGGCTGGTATCTGGGCTTTGATTCCGGACATAAACTTCTATTGCAGCGCCCTCATAAGATCCCGCTTCTACTATACGTAATTTCACAAACGATACTTGATTGTAGAAACTGTTGTTTAATATGTTTATTACAGGTTTATCTCCGAAATGTATGTATCCCAAAAATTCCAGCGTTCCGTGGGTATGATCGGATACATCTTTCAGAATAAACCTGGCGGCAGCTCTGCTTCCCCCTGAACCACCTTGAATAAGAGGTCCGTTAATAGCGATCCTGTACCAGCCTGATTGGGTGATGGTGGCAGTATTGGTTTGCGCATAAAGTGAAGATATTGACAGAGCGCTTAAAAAAAGAATATAAACAAAAATGGATTTCCATTTCATAAAGATTAGTATATACGTAGCAGTTAATAATTACAAAAAGTTAGGCAGTACATACCCTCCCCGTTTGTAGGAAAAGAGTTTTATTTAAATTAAATGATATGCTATTTAGAAAAAGATGAGAAGCGATTGGTCGTTACTGTTATATCTATCCTGGCTGACAAGTATAAAACGGCCATCAAATTCCTGCTTCAATAAATTAGCTAGAGAAAAAATCCTGCCCAACGTCAACAGGCAGCGAAGAAATGAATTGAACCAACAAGGTCTTTTCTGATAGGGTTCAGGCCGCCTTGGGAGCGGAGAATAGTATAGGTCGTTCATGAAATAGGGCGCATCAGCTTTAGGTTATGGTTAAAGATATCACTGATGATCTTTTAAAGATAATCAACTTTTTTTTTTCTAGCAATAGGATTTAAAATTATTTAACGGGTTTCTTCTGTTTTTAGAGCGTTCGGGCTACCGTGTAGAAGCAAAGGATAAGAGCAGTTCGAAGCTCACTGCTTTCAGGAGAAATATTCATTTCCCTGAACTTTTGTTTGATATGGGGTTGAACGGGCACAAAGAGGAACGTTTTTTAATAAAAGTGGAAAGCCAAGATCAGGGGATAGCCTATGAGCCTGTCATCATTGATATAAGCGGCTGTGGATTTTTCTTTCCTTTTCCCGTTCCTTCCGATGGCGTATTGTGCAGCATGAAGGTTGCGGCCATGTTGTCCCGTTCCAAAGGCTGGGATTTTTATGATCTGATGTTTTTACTGTCGCAGTCTAAACCTGATTATGAATTCCTGGCAGCACGTTCCGGTATTCGCAATCTGCAACAGCTTAAAAAGATGGATCTGAAAGTAAAACAATGGGATTTCGAACATTTGTTGTTCAACAAAGCGAACAGCGAAAAAATCCTTCGGTTTGGCACTTTCGTAAATGCACTAAGTGAATAGCTGAGGACATCATAATACACATCTCATAAGCCATGGTAGCCAGGATTTACCTATCCGATGATATTGCCCAATTTGATTAGGATCTTTGATGGTTTAATACGAAAATTATAAGTCGGAGGCAAAAACCCGGCTATAAATTGTGCCGGTTATTACACGTCAATTATAATAACAAGACACTATGTTTTTTTCTGTTTTTGCTATTCTTGCCTTTGCCTCAATTTTTCCTTCTCGATTTGTCAAGTTTGTATAATCGTTCCAATTCTTTTTTGATCCTGGTATTTTTATCAATGAAATCTTTTTCAAAATCTGAAAAACAGAACGGATCGATGTCGTCTGCCGCTCCTTCTGCTCTTCGTTGAATTTGCTTGAGACTGTTTACAGGGTTCCCCCAATACGTGGGGTCGATAAACGATTAAATTTCTGCAATCATCAATGTAAGTGTTACAAAGGCACAGCCTGCGATCCGGTGAAGCTAACAGATCGCACTACATTACGCTTGTAAAGTTTATCGTTCCCAACTACCGAGGCATACCCGGTAATTGACATCCAATCAAATAACCATCAAATAAAATAAACTGATTATCAATTACTTAGTATATAATAAGCCACAAACTAAATAACCATCAAATAAGATTATGCCCATACAGGAATATATTTGGGGTATTTTCTCGATTTATTCTGCGGATCAAGAGTTTTTTTGGAGCTTCGAAAGCATATAATCTGTGAGGAAGTAGCCACCTGTTTTTTGACTGCCCTTGAACTCAACCAGTGGCCTAATTTTCTGCATGTCTCTTTTTACGGTTACTTCAGATACTTTGAACATCTCCGTCAGTTCGCTTATCCGAAGTCCCGGATGATCTTGTAGTTGCAGTATTATTTGTACTAGGCGTTTTTTTACAGCATCATTTACAGTATCATTTACAGTATCATCAGTTATAATAGTTTTTCCGACAGGCAGAGGAATAAGGGTTTTAAATGTTCCGCCTTCTATAAACACTGCTTTACCTTTACCCGCATACTCCTTTGTTAAACGGTTGGCGGGATCATCTTCCACAGCAGCAATATCAAACACAAAAACATCATCAATTTTAGGGCTGGTTCCCCAGTCATCCAGTATCCGGTCAATAATTTCGTTCCTGATAATAACAATTGGTTTTGCAGACTTTCGGCTGGTTCCGCGTGTTTTCCCGCGTGAAAACAAAATACTCTCTTCCTCCACTGTCCGCCATCTCAGCGCTGCAATATCCAGCATATTGATAAAATAACTGAAATTATAATTTTTTAGCCTTACAAGCAGAGGGTCGATGGTTCGAATCCGTCAACTCCCACTTCAAATAGCCGGTCACTCAAGATGACCGGCTATTTTTTTAATAACTTCTTTACGTTCTTTTCGCTTCGTTCAACGATCACCCGTTAACGCCGTAAATTGCTATATACATTTTAAATGCACCGGCAAAAAGGTGGCCCCGGAACCGGGATCACCTTTTTCACTAAATACATACTGTTCAACTAATCTTCGTCTTGCTTTGGCTGTTTGAAAATCCTTTTCACCACTTTACCCAGCTTGTTCAAGTTTTCGATTTGTTCTTGGATCGGGGCCAAGGTTAAATCTTCCTGCATCAATCCCGGCTCACTGAACTTCACTTCCGTCTGTTCCGGGTAAATTAAGATCACGTTATTCTCCTTGAAATGCCTGGAAAGCTTCGAGGGCATGCTGTCTAAAAACGGTTGATATGATAAGGTACCTTTCCTGGCGGAAACAATTACCAACAGGTCATTACTAGAAATTTTACGCGATAATATTAAGAAATCTTCGATGTCGTCCAGCGAATTAAACTGGATATCGATGCTGTTATTTTTTTTGGATGAAAGGAGATCTTCTATCGCTGACTTCGTTCTGATGCTGCTGTAAACCTGCAATTTTGCCCCGGCTTGCTTGGTCAATAAAATCATTTTGCCCAGGTAATGCGCGAACCCGATTTCGTATTCCGCGTTCCTGGGAATTACCAGTACCAGGTTCTTCGTCGTATTTAAGGGATGTTGGAAATTACAAACATAAATCGTATCCCAAACACTGGAAAGTACATTATCGAGCGTGGTTCCGAAGATGTTTCCGAGGAAGCGTTCCGTGGTACTGGTTTTATCAGTAAATCCTAATACAACATCGGAAACCATGAGCTCCTTCGCTGCCCTAGAAATTCCATCTGAAATATTCAGATCGACACGGGTTACGACCTTGATATCATTTTCGGTAGCGGCGGCATGTATCACCGCTTTTTCCATCATCCGGTTACTCAGCAAAATTTTCTCCTTGGCTTCCGCATCATCTTGCACCACTACCAAGGGATAAACCGGGTTCTCCGAGTTCGGATCTTTAATCATGAAAACGAAGTCTAACATGGTTTCCAACTTCTCGGGATGTGCCGCGGGAACCAATATTTTCTCCGGCCCGGTTTCGATGATGGGTTTCTTCTCCGCTTCCTCGATTGCCAGTTTACGACCGGCATTCTGCGTTATAAATGAACCAACCATACTCGTGATAAGTACCACGATGATCGTGCCGTTCAGCATACTCTCGTTGATGACACCCATGTTAAAACCGATCAAGGCTACGGCAATCGTTGCTGCTACCCTTGCAGAAGTTAAACCGTAAATTACTTTCCGCTGGTTAGGGGAATATTTATACAACAATTGCGTGATCCAAGCGGCGAACCATTTACTAAATAATGCAATCACGGTTAATATTCCAGCTAAGATCAAAGCTTCTGTACCTTTCAACAACACTTTTAAATCTACCAACATACCAACGCTAATCAGGAAAAACGGGATAAAAAGTGCATTACCCACGAACTCCAGTCGATTCATCAGGGGTGATGTATGCGGGATCAGCCTGTTTAGCGAAAGTCCTGCCAAGAAAGCGCCGATAATGCTTTCTACACCGGCTAATTCAGCAAGGAAAGCAGCCAGGAACACCAATGCCAATACGAAAACAAAGTGCGTGGTTTTGTCATCCTTAATTTTCTTGAAAAACCACCTGCCGATATAAGGGAATCCCCACATGATTATCACGGTAAAGATGGTCAATGATATACCGAGGCGAGTCCAAAACGCGGCATTGAGGTTTCCCGCTTCGGCGCCGGTGATAATGGCTAAAATCAATAGCACGGCGGTATCTGTAATGATTGTTCCGCCAACGGCAATGGTAACCGCTTCGTTCTTGGTAATGCCCATCCTACTAGCGATAGGATAAGCGACCAAGGTATGCGTTGCCATCATACTGGCCACCAACATGGAAGCCAGGAAATTGAGCTGTAAAACGTATGCGCTGACCGCATAGCCTAAGCCCATCGGGATCAAAAATGTGAATAACCCGAACACGAGGCTACGGTTCTTGTTCTTCAAGAACTCCGCCATATCAAGCTCCAAGCCTGCCAAAAACATGATGTAAAGCAATCCTGCTTTCCCAAACAAATCAATACTTCCCTTCTCGATCACATTAAACCCGTGATCACCGATTAACATCCCCGCCAAGATCAGCCCGATAATACTGGGTATCCTGAATTTCCGTAAGATGATAGGCGCCAAGAGGATAATGAACAACACCAATGAAAAGATGGGTATCGGGTCTTTCAAAGGCAAACTAAAATCTAATAATAATACCAATCCTTTCATATAACCTTAATTTACGTTCTTTTCGTCAAAACCGGGTGAATAAAATGAGCGGTAAACCGTTGATTTACAGTTTAACGACACAATAATTCATGTTGCCCAGGCTGTAAGATCGTAATTTCCTGCCAAATTAAGCGCTTTCAAAAAGCCGTTAATTTGATTAAATTTGCATGAAACAACGATTGTTATCATGGCTTATCAGACTGAGACGGAAAGGTCAACCCAAACCTGGGAAGATGTGCTGGTTGCAGAAGACGAGCAACTTCCGTACAATTTAATAGTTTGGAACGACGAGGTGAATACTTTCGACTGGGTCATTCAGTCCCTGGTTGAAGTATGCAACCACTCTCCCGAACAAGCCGAACAATGCGCCCTCATTATTCACTTTAACGGTAAATACGCGGTAAAATCAGGTGAAATAAGGGAATTAAAACCCATGTGTGAAGCCCTTTTAGACAGGGGATTGAGCGCAACAATAGAAGAAACCGTCGGTTCCTAACCTACTCCATATCGTGCCGATTTTTCAATTACAACATGATAATTTTGATTTTCCCCCGGTATCTCTAGCGGAGCCGGATGGCTTACTGGCCATTGGTGGAGATTTACGTGCAGAAAGACTATTAAATGCATACTGCCACGGGATATTCCCCTGGTTTTCGGAAAAACCGATCTTATGGTGGAGCCCCGACCCCAGGTTCGTCTTATTTCCAGATGAACTCAAAATATCGAAATCAATGAGGCAGGTGTTGAAAAAAACACCTTTCACGATTACGGTTAACAAGGCTTTTAAAGATGTGATCAGGCATTGTAAAACGAGTCCCAGGGCGGGGCAAGACGGAACTTGGATTACAAGCGAGATGGAAAGGGCTTATACCGAACTGCATCAAATGGGCTTCGCCGTATCAGTTGAGGCTTGGCAAGATGAGGTACTAGTAGGCGGCTTGTATGGTATCAGGATGGGGGGATGCTTCTTCGGGGAATCGATGTTTGCAAAAGTTAGTAATGCTTCGAAAGCTGCTTTTATTAGCTTCGTACAATCTGATCCCCAGCTAAAAATAATTGATTGCCAAGTTCATACTGAACACCTCGAATCTTTGGGAGCGAGGTTTATATCCAGGGATCAATTCTTGAGTATTACCAGGGAAAATATGGATATTTTTCAATGATGCCGTTCAGCATGCGGAAACCGGCACCTTAGATTTAATACAATTTTAGAGTATATATGCAGTTTCGTTTTTCTGTTACATTAATTTACGCTCCTTAATTTGCGCGTTTACTTTTATCAGCCCGTCAACATTTTAACGTCCTTTGTTTCCCCAAAGAAAATTACAAAGAAAGGGGCCATTATGGCCACCAATTCGATCGCCCGATCCAGCTTCTGTACTACTGTGTTACCAGGCATCCGCTCTCTATTGCTTATCTAACTTGTTGAATGGTTTTTTAGGAAATTCCGGTGAAACTCTACTTTATTTAACTTGAAATGATTTCGAACGCTAGAGGATTCCAAGCCCGGACTCCCTCCATGAGCAACGTTCTACCCGAATCATCATGCTCATTCAAACTGGTTCTACTTCGTCTTTTTAACCTGCACCTTTTTCTTGGTATAGGTGCCTGAAAACGAGCATTTAATTCCACGGTAAGCGCCGCATCCACTTTCTTCCAAGGACACCTTGTTACCACTAAACTTAAACTCTACACTGCAAGCAGAGCTTTTATCTTTATAATGGCCATTGGTGGCGGTAGTAAACCTTCCGGCGCCATCCATTTCAGCGATGCAGGCGCCTTTTTCTTTATCGAGGTGAATAAAAAACAGGAAATCATGCGGCGTGTCGCCATCACGGATGCTCACGATATTATTTTCACCCAGCACATAATCGCCTGATAATTTGTGTTTTTGAGGTAATGTATCGATCGGGTTAAAATATTGACCGGATGCAACCGGCGTGTTGGAGTTTGTTAGAACGAGGATAAACTCCCCTTGCGAAGAAACATCAAAAAATTCTTCTTTTATATTATCTGATCCATCTTTGGCAGTTTCCCTGGTGGAGATCTTTATATTGTAGCGCCTATCTAATGAAAAGTTTACATTTTGATTAGCACTTGATTTGCCCACGAGAATCTTATTGATAAAAGCGCCCTCCTTATCGTACAAACATAAGTACACTTCCCGGGTTGCGGCTGCTTCCTTCTTAACGAGGAAATAGTCAATGGCCGATTCCTTGAAATACTTCATTGGAAAATAATGGGCTTTCTGCTTGTTCCCCTTATCATTCAATAAAGAATCCAAATGAAACTGGGTGACCACCTTGGTCTTAAACGCTAGCGAATCCGGCAGATTTACAGCTACGCTGTCTACAGCCAAGGTAAACGGGGCCTGTCCTTTGGGAAATAGTTCGCGGAAAGCGGGATAGGTCAATGGAGCATTTTCGTCGTTTGCCGAGGCATCCTTCTTCGATTTACAAGCGCTTGCTAACAAGATGATAGCCAATAACCAGGTTAATTTATTCATACATATACGTATATGGATGGAAAATTACACAAATCTTATCGATGTTGTACCCTTTGTTATGAAATATTCATATAAAAGATGAATGGATGTTGTATATCATCAAAATATTATTTAGCTTTATCTAAAATTTAATTTAGATAGCATGAATTTAACGGTTGCTGAAGAAAATTATATCAAGTCTATATATAAGTTACAGGACGGTGAACAACCCGTTGCCACTAATTCAATTGCCTATGAGCTGGATACCAAACCGGCTTCAGTTACCGATATGGCCAAAAAGCTCAAAGAAAAAGGCTATATCGAATATGAAAAATATCAGGGTATCCTCCTGACGGCTACCGGGAGAAGCATCGCCCTCCAGATAGTGCGGCGGCACCGTCTTTGGGAGTGTTTCCTGGTGGATAAATTGGGATTTAGCTGGGAAGAAGTACATGAAATTGCCGAGGATCTCGAACATGTGCGCAGTGAAAAACTGACGAACCGTTTGAGTGAGTTCCTGGGCAATCCTTCCACGGATCCCCATGGAGACCCGATTCCCGATGCAGATGGCAATATCGACGCATCGATCGTTTCCATCTCGCTGGATCAGGCCCAAGCTAAACGGCTGGAAGTTATGGGTGTCACGGACCAATCTACGGCCTTGCTTGAATTTCTCAATACCAAGGGGATCAAGTTGGGTACCCAGATGGAAGTGATCGAGCGTTATGAATTTGACAACTCCGTAGAAATCAAAATAAAGAACCAACCGGCATTAACCTTGAGCGAGCAAGTTTCTAAAAACATCCTCGTTAGACCGATTTAATTGATAGCAATCCAGGATTTATGAACCGACATCATAATACAAATTCGTTAAGCGAAGTACATAACTCGGTAGATATGACTAAAAGTCGCTCGAAATGGCGACGTATATTAGCTTTCTTCGGACCGGCTTACCTTGTAAGCGTTGGTTATATGGATCCGGGCAACTGGGCTACGGATCTTGCGGGTGGTGCGCAGTACGGCTACACACTAATTTGGGTGCTGTTGATGAGTAACCTGATGGCATTGTTGTTACAAAGCCTGAGTGCGCGGTTGGGGATTGTCCGCGGCAGGGATTTGGCACAGGCTAATAGGGAAACCTACCCTAGCATTATCAACTTTTGTTTATATATTCTCGCGGAAATAGCCATTGCCGCCACCGACTTAGCCGAAGTATTAGGCATGGCAATCGGATTACAATTACTGACCGGCATCAGTTTAACTTGGGGCGTTTCTTTAACCGTTTTGGACACCTTCCTACTGTTGGTATTACATCGTTACGGGATCAGGAAGATGGAAGCATTTATTATTTCGTTGGTTGCCATCGTGGGCACCTCGTTTATGATCGAGTTGCTACTGGCAAAGCCTGAAGTCGGGGAAATCGTGAAAGGATTTGTTCCGCACATCCCGGACGAAACGGCATTGTATATCGCGATCGGTATTATAGGCGCCACGGTAATGCCGCATAACCTGTACTTACATTCGGCCTTGGTACAAACCCGTAAAATTAAACGGAACGATGCCGGCATCCGGCAAGCGATTAAGTATAATTTCATGGATAGCGCGATCGCGTTGAACCTGGCATTTTTTGTAAATGCCGCGATTTTAATTCTTGCCGCGAAAGTATTTTTTGAATCGGGTTATACCGGTATAGCGGATATCCGCGATGCGCATATGATGCTGGATAAACTGCTAGGCACCAAGCTGGCCCCGATCTTATTCGCGGTAGCATTAATTGCAGCGGGACAAAGTTCAACCGTTACCGGGACATTGGCCGGGCAAATCGTGATGGAAGGATACCTGAGCCTACGTATCAACCCCTGGTTGAGGAGGTTAATTACAAGATTATTAGCGATCATCCCGGCATTGTTAGTAATTTTAATAGCAGGAGAGGAGCAAATAGGCGGGTTATTAGTCTTCAGCCAGGTATTATTGAGTTTACAGCTCGGTTTCGCGGTCATACCCCTGATACATTTCGTAAGCGATAAAACCACGATGGGACATTACGCGATCCGCTGGCATGTAAAACTTGCAGCCTGGGCAATTGCAGCAGTCCTAGTGTATTTAAATGCCAAGATGGTGTACACGGAAGCTATACAATATATTCAAGAACCGGGGAACACTTGGATTGATATCACGATTATAGTATTCGGTCTTTTCTTTATGACCCTTCTCGTGGTGACCATTATTTACCCGTTAATCAACCGCTATAAAAAAGCAACCGAAGCGCGGATGCATCCATCGCAGGTGAGCCTTGGCAACATAGAACACCCCGTGTATAACAGGATTGCCCTAGCCTTGGATTTCAGCAATTACGATGAGAAAATCATCAGCAATGCTTTAGCGCAAGGCAACCCTAACACGAGCTATATTTTGATCCATATCGTGGAAAGTGCTTCTGCACGGTATTTCGGTAATGAAAGCGATGATCTTGAAACCCGCAAAGACCAGGAACAGTTGGATACGTATATAAGGTTGCTAAAAGATAAAAACATTAACGCCAAGGGAGTCTTAGGTTATAGAAATCGGACTAAGGAAATCGTGAGGATCGTGAAAGAAGAACAGGCCGATTTATTGGTACTCGGCGGCCATGGGCACCGGGGTATCAAGGATTGGATTTACGGGGAAACGGTGAACCACGTAAGGCATTATGTGAAAGTGCCGGTGCTGGTGGTGCAGTGATAGATTGGCCGGATCATTTTATTTTTTAGGAAAAAGCCACCCGACTGGATGGCTTTTGATTTAGTTACATTTAGTATATTTCTGTAGTACTTTGTTTTCCATTAAAGATTTAAGCACTAAACTATCTTTATTCAGATAAAGTATTTCCTCTTTTATTATTTCCCCTGTTGGCTGAACCAGATGCAAATAATTATTTTTTTTGTAGTATTTAAAGGAATAAACTGTATCCATTTTACTACTAAATACAGCAATGGAATCTATGCCAAAAGTTATTACTGGGTAATTTAATTGTGTCTTATCATCCAAACACCATTTCCCAACTATACTTTTATTTACTGTACAAGATTGTATAAAAACAAACACTATAACACCTAAAATTATTTTTTTCATATTCAAAACTTTTAATGTTTAATGTTTGATAATTTACCTAGTTGTCCTGTTCCAGTATTTGGGTCATACTTTATTTTATCTAGTCCAAGATTATTTATGTCTTGTTGAGTGACTTTCCTATATACAGGATTTATAGTATTTGAACGAGCTCCAGTTGTTGGGTCAACAGCAGAATTCCCTTTTTTCGGGTAATATGTATATTTCGCATCAACTAGTGTTCCTCTTGGATACATTATTCCAGGTTGTCCTTTGCCTCTTAAATCTGTATCTGTTGGGTGAGCTAAACCATAGCCGTGTCCAAATTCGTGTGTCTCTGTAGTAATTTTAGCGTCATTAACATTCTTAATTAAAAACTCTCCTGTGTTACTTCCTACACCATCCATATAAGAAACATCTATTCGTGATTTAGTAAACTTTATATAATTATTCTTTATATCAGTATTGTTTTTTATATCATCCGCAGTTATGGAGTTATCAAAAATTCCCGTTACAACAAAACTAACACTATACTCAACATCATCTATTGTGGTTTTTCCATTCGCAGCATTCCATTGACTCTGGATGTTTGAAGCTGCTTTTGTTGCTAATTCAGAACTGCCATCAGCTCCATAATCAGTCTCATTTACAAGACTCCTTGTGTTACCAGATTCTTTACCTGCTGAATCCTTTCTCGAGACCAAGGAGCAAACTGTTTTTGGGTAAAATATGTCTTTCTATCTACATCGATACGTATCATATCCACGATATATCTAGATGAAGCATCTTGAATAACCCTCACTTTCACATCCTTTCTGTTACGCTGAATTTTTCTTACTTGGCTAAAATACAGTGTTTCTATTTCAACTATATCATTATCTTCATCCAGATAAACTTTGTACAAAACATTAACAGACATTCTTAACCCATATAAGGCCACTAAAAGTAAAAACCCAGCCTCAACAATAATCACTCCCCACCCTAGTCCAATCTTTACGAATAATGCAATGTCTATGACGACAAAAAGCAGCAGAAATACTCTAATATTACGCCAATATCGTAATAAAAAATGTCGATTAGCTTCCTCAATTCCAAAAAGCTCTAATTTCATTGCTACAATGACTTTTAAAGGATATTATTAATTAGTTTCCTTCTTTCTTTTCGTCTTTTTTCTGCTCAATTGCTTGATCTATCTTTATAACCACTTTTTCACCATCTTTATACGTATCACTTGCCGTCTTTGTTTTATCAATAGCTACTAATGCTTTGGGCTGGTTTGGTTTGGCTTTTTTCAGCAAATCCTTTGTACCCGTTAATACTGTCTCCAAGAACCCTCCAACATTCTGCAATAGTCCATTTGTACTTTGTCCCGTTGCAGCCTCGGTTGTTTTGTCGGCAACAAGCCCAACAGTCTCTCCCAAACCCTCAGGTATTGCTTCCACTTTTGGATTGTCTGGATTAACCGCATGAGCTATGTCTTTTGTAAGAGTTAAACCTAGTGCCGGAATACCAAGTATTATTCCCGCGGGCCCTCCTAAAAGAATACCCGCAGTTATACCTGCATATTTCAATCCGGTAGCGGCTCCTTCTGCATAGGGTTTTATTTCTTTCAACGCTGTATTTGCGGTATTCTCGATATTCCTGGCAGTAGTCGATGTTATGCCAGCCGATTGCCAAAGCTGGGCTTTCAAGTATCCGATGCTTTCAAGTCCCTCCAACTCGACATGTGCTATCACCTGATTCTCCTAAAATGCATAAGGAGAGTTATGCGTATAATCAGATGCCAGAGGGTCAATTTCAATAAATCTCCCGATCTGCGGATCATGATTCCTATATTTAAATCCATACCAATTAAGTCCTAACTCATCATCCAACGGTTGATCCTGGAATAGCTGGTTCTTGTTGACTGGGTTGTAAATAACTCTGGCAGATATCCCCTTCATCACCAACCCAAACGGATAATAATGCGTCTCCTCCAACAATACTTCTTCGACATGTATTTATTCCTCATCAATAGCAAGTCTTCCAAGGTAATCCATTCGCAAAATGGCCTTTTTCCCAATGTCTGTCAATGGAATAGAAATACTATACTTTATAACCAAGCCATCCTCTTCAAAGGAAATGACAGGATACAACATTGCTCCATATTCAATTAATTCGACAGGCAATATCTTGTAAAAAATCGGTTTCTGCAAAATCGTATCTAATATAATTGAACTATTTCGGCTCAATTGAATCGACGAAACAAACTCAGGCACCTTATAGTGACTTAATCCATATACACGGGTATACTTGTCTGGAATTAACATTGTTTTAGCTTGATTTGCATAATGCTTGAAAGAAAAAGTTATTTTATCAGAACCTACGTCAAACACAGAATCAACAACAACAGTATCCAACAATAATTTCTCAAATGTTTTGACAAACGTGATGAGTTCTTCGTCATTTTCAAGCTCATTTTTTTTGCCATTTTCTACTTTCTCATCTAAAGTTGTGCTATCATTCGTTTTGAAATGCCCTCTTTTAGTTTGGGAATCAATGCATGAACTAATGAAAAAAGTGGCAACAAATAAAAAAAGGTACTTATTCATTCTTTCTCTCTTTTAATTAGACAATTTAGTCCTATACACATTCTGTGCTGCATTTCTCCAGTAGTTATAGGAATCTGCTTTACCCCGTGACCTAACCTTCTCCGCCAACCGCATATATGTATTCATTTCCTTCATCGCTTGTCCAGTAGCAATAGTCGTACTTGCGTTTGTCAGCCGAGTGCCAATTAAACTACTTCCCGGGCTCCATAATCATACCACTCTAACCCACTGCCAGCAAACTCCTTACTCTGCAACTCTTTACCATTATAATGATACTTGTTCTCAGGACTGTAAATTGCTTTACTGCTAATCCCCTTCATCACCAACCCAAAAGGATAATAATATGTCTCCTCCAGCACCGGCCCGCTCTCGTTGCTCGTGTAAACGTACAGGAAGCCACTCTTCTACATTACCATCTGGCCTTCTGCTAAGATATGCAGCTCGGCTACGCTCGCTGCGGGCTATTTCTTAATGATGATTTCCTCCAAGTTATACTTTTCATCGAACTTCACGAAATCCAGATGGCTTTTAGCCGATCTGTATTATGATCACCGTTATCGCGCTTCCGCAAACGCTGGTAGGCGTTGTTGTAAAAATCCGCTGTGATTGGGCTAGACCTGATCCCCGATCCCTTCAAGGCATTTTGGGGCGCCGCACCGCCAAGCGCGTTCAACAAGGCCGGCACGATATCCGTCTCGATATTAACTGCCGCCTGTTCTTGGGGTGTGACTGATTTATAGAAAGCGTTCGCGGCGATGCTGATCGTATCTCAGGCCATCACCTTCAAAATGCTTTCTCACTGAATTTGTTTTACTATAGTGTCTAAAGGATCCGAGAGGGGATTGTGATCAATAAAAATTGGTTATCCTATTTTGCTTCCTTTGCCTGTCTCCAAAATCTGCTTATCTTACCTGTATCAGTATTAGTGTAAGGTTTATAAGGTTCATTGTTAAAAATTAAAATTTCATTCCTTAAAATCAAGGTATCTACTCTTTCTTTTAACATCATCGTATCTCCTGGAAGATTTAAAAAACTATAAACTTTTTTATACTTGGTTAGAACAATGCTATCGCGCATTTCCCATTTTCCATAATATAAGCTATAGCCAGGTTCCGAAGCAATTATTAAGCTGTCGTTATCTCCGGGGGCATTTGTAGATCCAACTAAAATAAACTCAGATTTAGCAAATGAAAAAATGTAAAAGGAAGCATGATTTATACCTTCAAGTTCCTGATCACCTTCTACTGCACTTTTCCACTCAATTTTTACTGGAACCCAAACTCCTTCTAACTTGTCTTCCTTTTTAACACCTTTCATGCTTGAGCAAGAAGAAACAATTAATATTAATAATATAATTTTTAACATAGACGTTTATGGATTTATAACTACAAAAGGAGTTTTCTATTGACGAGTTTTTCCTAGCGAAGGTATTGGGCGTGTCGCTCGACTGCCTCGTCGGCATTACCGATTTGGAGCTAGATGCTACTACAATCGGAAGGATACAGGATATTAATAACCTGTCCTTAATAGACAAAGAACTCGTGTTCCAGTTCCTTGATTCTTTTATCGCTAACAGGAAAATTAAAAATGTCCTCCAATAATTACAATTTACCTGGGAGGTGACTTAAAGGACTTAAATCTGTTTTCCACACATCTAATTCAAATAGTTCTCCTTTAGTATCATAATTCAGCGAGATTATTACATCAACCCCATCGACATCACGGAATTGATATTCACTTATTCTTTCTCCAAATTTACGATCCTCTACAAATATTCCATTAGGGAATAAAAGCAGGCTTCCCATTCCTCCATCTTGCATGGAGCGAACCTTCAAATCAGTTTCCCAATTTAAAGGTAGTATCCTGGCTGCCTTATGCACCAATAACTTTATAAGATTAAGCTCTTGCCTTGATGGCTTTCCAATCGACTCCATGTATTCTTCCTATGTTTTGTTTATTGTTCCATCCGGTAGTTTGAATGCAGTATAATGTATTCTTTGCCCTGCAACTTCTATCACCTGATTAAATGGCTTACCAGGCACTATCTGTGCAGATACTGTGCCAACCAGACCCCGCTCAGGTTCAGCCACGGCTAATATTTATCACCCCTGTCGCGCGGATACGCTTTTGCACCTACCTTTACCAGGCGCAGTTTGTTAACCTTGCGTGCCATGTGGAAAAAACATTTGATTAGAATTTATCCGTTCCAAAGATAACGGATGCTTTCTAATCAACAAAATTATTCCGTTTTGTTAACAACAATTATGTTCCATAATTTCGGCTTATGCCCGGTTGGGCCGTTTTAATCAGTACGTATGAGTTTTGGTAAACGTTTGTTGGAAGCCCACAAAACATTGCTCACCGTGATCTCTAGCTGGTCGCCGATCTGGAACCCAGCCTGTGCCAACCAGACCGCGCTCAGGTTCAGCCACGGTAAATATTTATCGGCCCTGTCGCGCGGATGCGCTTTTGTACCTAGCTTTACCAGGCGAAACTTGTTGACTTTGCGCACCATATGGAAAAAACATTTAATTAGAACTCATCCGTTCCAAAAATAACGTATGAGCTCTAATCAACAAAATTATTCCGTTTTGTTAACAACAATTATGTTCCATAATTTCGGCTTATGCCCGGTTGGGCCGTTTTAATCAGTACGTATGAGTTTTGGTAAACGTTTATTGGAAGCCCGCAAAAAGAAAGGTATCAGCCAGGAAGAGATGGCCTCTCACCTCGGTACTAAAGGGCCTGCTATCGGTAGATATGAGCGGGATGAGATGAAGCCGTCCATTGATGCAGCTACAAAAATGGCGAAGGTGCTGGGCGTATCGCTCGATTGGCTTGTCGGCATCACCGATATGGAGCTGGATGCCGCCACCCTCGGCAGGATACAAGATATCAATAAACTGTCCCCAAAAGACAAAGAACTCGTGTTCGAGTTCCTCGATTCTTTTATCGCCAACAGGAAAATTAAAAACGTATTGCAATAAATATGTTCGGGTTCTTTCGTAAATCTACAAAAGCTAAATGCCCTATTCCTGAAGAGAACAGGATATGGATGGAAGACGCATTCAAATGGCTGATAAGCGAGTTTAAAAAAGATAAAATTATTTCCCGCAAGATATTAAGGCCATCTAACGAAGATTTCCCCTTCCAGTTTAATCAGTCTGAAGAAGATGCCTATATTCTGCTACCAGTCATTGCCGAACAAATGGAAGTTGAATCATCACAAATAGAACTTCGGTTTTATGACCAAACATTGGCAGAATTTTCCTCAGGCGCAGGAAAAATATTTTCACAACAAACGCCCGGCGAACAATATTCAGCTGGTACTTATAATACTAAAAAGAATGCAGGGAAATTTGTCATCTCAATAGAAGCTGCCCAATTAAAAAATACAGAAAGCCTCATCGCCACTTTAGCTCACGAGTTCGCTCACATTAAACTAATAGGAGAAAAAAGAATAAAACAAAATGATGAGTTCCTTACTGATTTAGTCACTGTCATTTTTGGCCTAGGCATTTTTAATGCCAATTCTTCATTCAGGTTTTATACAAATCAAGAAAGCTGGGGATATCGAAAACAAGGTTACCTGAGCCAGCAAGAATGGGGGTACGCGCTAGCTCTATTCGCTCTTTTACGTGATAAAGATGAAAAAAAACCTCAGTGGATCAACTTTCTTGTTCCGAACATTAAATCTGATTTCAAAAAAAGCATGACATTCCTTACTGACAATAGCCCCATCCTTTAAGTTTACCGTCGCCTTACAGGAAAGGATTGCCCGGGGCGCCATTGATGATCGTATCCAGAGCCAAGCAATAGCATCAATAAAAAAATCACAAACATAGCAAGCACTATGTAAAGAGGACGAAAAACAGCACGTTTTCGCCCTCCTTGATGTATTCCTGAAGCAGACCAAACTACGAAGTATTATGTAATGAAAAAGCCCTGCATTTCTGCAAGGCTTTATTTTTGATTTCTGACTATTTCAGTTTGTAAAACTGAACTTTGTCTCCACCTGTTTTATTTATTAAATAGTCTTCCGTAATCTTAATTACATCTATTTTACCCTCCTCGCTTTTCAGTATTGTTCCACCAGCATAGGTAAAACTCTGATGAAGTGGAATATCATAATATATCATTAAGTTTTCATCCTCTAATAGTTGAAGTTTGTTATATTCTAATGCTCCCCCGGGCTTATAAATAATTAGCTGTTGAATATCTCCACTTGTATCATAAATAGCTTTGCTCCTCAATGAATACTCAATATTATCAAGCTTAAAAACTGATTCATCAGAATAGTTGTAATTTTTGTCAACCATCTGGACGCCCATAAAAATCTCTACAACCTTTGTTTTTTTTTGAGCTTCACAACTTACAACAAATACCATCACAAGAACGGTTAACAGTAAGTTAATTGATTTTTTTGGTCGTTGGATATTCATTGCCTTCTCTTTTTTCAATTACTACTCTGATATGTCCAGGGTTTGTTTGACTTTTATTAGCTTGGTCTTGAATGGTATTCAAATGCTATGCGAATATGAAATTCCCGCCTACGTGTATCATTACTCCTGCAGCCACATCATCTTTATTTCTGCATCCCATATTTACGGATGTCTGATTTGGTTCTGCATGAACAACTTCAGAGCCTTTCTGTGTTAACTTTAAAGCCTCCGTTCCATTTCCTTTGGGATAGCCTCCGTTCATTACTTTTCCAGTAAAATTATTTACGTTTCCATCTTTGGGCTCAAAGGCAACATTGGAAGCTGTAGAATTTCCCTGCTCAACGGTCCAAGCATCTCTTGTAACAGAAAATTCCATTCTAAAATTAGCATCCTCTGTATCAGTTACTACGACTTTATACAAATCAACTTGGGTTGTGGCTCCACCGCTATATCCCAATACTCTTTGCTCCGCAGTTTGACCCGTTTTTTGTTTTGTAATTGTAACAATTGGATAAGCTGCTCTTCCGTCTGGATCTATTTTGTTGAAAGGATTATTATCAGTAAACACATATGGAGATTGGAGAGAGAACTCTTCAGCTAATGGGTCAACAGCATGCCACCTACCTATCTGCGGGTCATACATCCTCGCTCCATAATCATACCACTCTAACCCACTGCCAGCGAACTCCTTATTCTGCAATTCCTTCACATTGTATTGGAACTTATTCTCCGGGCTATAGATCGCGTTGCTGGATATCCCCTTCATCGTCAACCCAAACGGATAATAATGCGTCTCCTCCAAGAATGATACATTATTACTGCCGAACAGCAGGAGCGGTAATTTCGCTCCCCAATATTGCTGATTTTAATCCTTCATAGAACATGCTATCACCGCTATTACCCTGGTCCCGCATTATATCCAAGCTCTCAAGAACTCTTGATTTCTCTTCTACTTTGGCTTTTATAAAAAACAAATCTGCAATCGCTTCCTTATCAGATTGATGCAGATTTATATACCTCAATACATCATCAATTATACCCAAATATTGTTCGTTCCTGCTTGCTGAATCTCCTTGACTTTCTAACTCCATTGCCTTTAAGCTTTTAAGGTAAAAGTCCTTTTTATATGGCTTTTCGAACTTCTTTTCATCTAATGAATAAATAAACTTATACCCAAGATCATATTCTTTAAGCAATATCAAAACCCTTATTTTCAAATTAACCATTTTAACATTATAATCGGGACAGTCATTAATATTTTTTTGAACAATATGTAAGACAGTATCAAGCATCTCCTGATCTGCGTTCTGGTAATATTCATTCAATCGAGCATTAGCTTCCTCATACGCTTCTTTACATTTGCTTTTTTCAGATTTTATTTCCCCCTGGCAACCTGAACAAATTACCTTTAATACTAAAACAAAAAAAAATATATACATCTTCATAT
The DNA here is from genome assembly GCF_002557795.1 of Chitinophaga caeni. NCBI lineage: Bacteria > Pseudomonadati > Bacteroidota > Chitinophagia > Chitinophagales > Chitinophagaceae > Chitinophaga > Chitinophaga caeni. The sequence goes on from NZ_CP023777.1 coordinate 5,176,579, forward strand.
GAGCTATTTTTTAGGAGCAGTCCACTTGTGATTAAATGTTTTGGGTATAGGAATAACCGGGTGAACGACTACTGGTGTCATTAGATTAGATGAGCTCTCTACCCAAAATCCTCCACTAATTTTCACATTAGACAAGCTTTTTGATGGGCTTAAATCCGATGCTGGAATAGTTGTTCCCCCAGAACTGGATGTTGTACCTGTCTCATATATGTAAGCGCCGTTTCCACCGGGGCATTCCCCGTTTCCATCGTGGCTGTATACATGCTGAAATCCGTCTGCTCCGTCAGTACCACCCGCACGTTGCCCTGGGTAAAGCCGCTCAATCTTCATCTTTACGGCAGTTCCTTCCTATGCCACCTTTACTATTTCCAAAGCAACCTCCAGCAGAAAGATACTGCCAATGAAGAAAACGAGCACTGCAAAGTCGTCAGATAAAAAATCTTCTGTCTTAATAAAACTCTATATACTTTAAAATTAAAAAATCGGAGTGAAAGCCCGATTTTTATGATTTACACAGTTTTTGAGATAGTGTCATTTAATTTCATTCAGTAGCTATAGCTGGTCTGACATTTCTCCTGTATCTATGTTAATTCTAAAAGGAATACCTAAACCCGGATAGGGGTCTGCAAAATAAATAACGAACGAAGTTTCCCAGCCCTTTCCGAATAACCGGTTTATTATTCTTGGTTTTGTATTATCAACAAGCTGAACAATAATGTTCTTGTTACCGTTATTATCTATCAGTCCAACATATTGCCTTACCCAACGACAAAAGAATGTTTTGGTGTCAACATTTGTTTTTCTTATCTCGTTATACTTGTTGTTGAAAATCTTTTCTGCTTTTATTATGTCGTCTTTTGTTGGTGTATACCTGGACTGTAAGTTTCTCATTTCAATCCCAACAACATAATCCTTATTAAAAACTACTCCCTTTTCATTGTAATAAGCAGGAAGATGTATTACAGTAAATTGATGTGATGAATCAAGACTGCTATCTTGTGCTTTGCTCATTAAACTTATGCTCAAATTGATTGATAATAGCAATATATAAACTCTCATAATTTATCAATAATAAACAAATGGAATTGGCGAAGGGTCTTCTGGTTCATCATACTTGGTAATGTAAAAATAATCAATATTTACATTATAGCGTTTCCTAAATGCTAAAATTAGCGCTTCTCCATCATCACCGGTCAGGCCAAGGTCATTCTCAATAGAAGTATCCAAAGTAATTGAAACTTCATATCTTCTTGACTGTTCATGTATAAAAGCAACCAAATCTTAAAATGCTTCTTGATGCATTTTTTTATCTTTACAAAGTACCTGCGGCATTAGGAACCGGCATCTTATAGTATTTACAAACCTAAACTGATCGTTTGTAGGCATGTTGACAAATTTTGTCAAATAAAACTGATAAGTAGCATTACCATGGCAACCCTATTTAATATGATCGATACTTACCTGCGGGACTGCAAAGCGCATAAAGTATATGCTAAATAACAAAACCCGCACTCCATATTGTGCACGCTTCGTAGAGGTATTCAACTTTTCATTTTATAATCAAATCGATTTATTTTATTGCGGAGCCATATTTACCAAAGGAGTTTAAAAGAAAACGGAGATTAATTACTAAATAAACGGCTAAAAGCAGAAGTGCCCAAGGCTGAAATTCTGGTGTGGAAACACTAAAACCTCCAAATGACAAAGAATAAGACTCTGTCCTAATTTCTAATGTGAACGACGCTAAATTTAAGGTACAAAGCAATAAAATGATTCCTGTAAACAAAATCGCTAAACGATAGCTGAAAAGGAACATCAAAAGATTAATTAATACTAGAATCGCTGCTATACCATTTCTAACCCTAGCAAGATATGTGATATTCAAAATACGCCACCATCCGATCGTCACAAGTACAAGTACAACAGCGAATGGAAGTATCCGAATTAATCTTTTTAATTTAATACTCATATCTAAAAATTTACCAAGATCAAAAACTAAAAGAAACAGCTACCTGAATCATCTGTTGCGTTCATCCAAGTAGCATTCATTAGTATTCTTCTAAAATGAGTTGTTAAGAAATTTAAACAGCTTTTTAGTCACCCCCTAATATCACCTTTGCTTTTTCTTATAATAAGGTATAAACTCTTGTATATAGCAAGCTTTATCAGTTTTAAATATGCCTTTCTCAAATGCTTCTCTATGTAATTCTGGTAGCTTCTTAAATTTTTTCATTCGAAGTTTATCAACTTTCTTGAGAGTTCGAAAATCATAAGTACCGCTTAACATCATCACAACCTCAACTTCATCACATGTATCTACAAACGCTATTGTTACCTGCTCAAATCCAACATCCCTAAATAATATTTTTTTCACGGAAACAGGGATGTCTATTTGGAAAAAACCATTTGAATCTGTTCTACCAACTTCAACCGTATCATTAATCATGATTAACGCTAATGGTACTATTTCAAAATCATCAGAAATTACTCGCCCCTTGATTGTTTTATTTTGTGAATAAAGACTAACTGTTGAAGCGGTGATTAAAATCAAGGTGATAATTAATTTCTTCATCCTATCTTCAATCTTTTTACGGTATATATTCATGAGTATAATCGTATTCTCCTGATCTTACCTGGCCTGCAATTCTATACAAAATAATAAAACTTGCATTGGGTATTAATGGCTTCTGCCCTTTTAGACTTCTAACGTCTTGTGAAAGTCCCGGGTCAGATTGAGTTGCACCTAACTTACCATCAGGATGTGTATGAAAATTCTTGTAAAATATTATTACTAGAAAAATTATTCCCGTATTTTTTTTGTAGTTCTATGACATTACCAAATGGTTTATCTTATTCGTTGTTTACATATTTTCCTAATACCATATCAGTAACATTTTTGGAACCATCAGACGAATACGAATAGCCTTTGATTTCCTTTCCAACATACTCTGAAAGCTGTAATGTAAAAGATTTAACTCCATCAACTGACGGTTGCCCTTTTCCACCAACGGTAATAACGTTATCATTTTTTTGAAAATTTATTCCGTCTTTTAGAATTCCTTTTTCTATTTCACCGATCGCTATTTTAGGCTTGCCATTTTTTTTAGTCTTAAGTACAACTTCGCCCTTTTTGTTTGTTTTTGATTTCAGTATTCTATCAGGATCATCATTTTTCTCACCTACTTGTTTTATCTCACCTGTTTTTTTATTCAGTATGTAATCCGTCAAACCATTGGGGTCTATTCTAATCATAGGATTATTCTGTACATAGTTGTATGAAGTTACCCAATAACGTTTTTGCGCCATCGGGTCAACAACATGCCATCTTCCGATCTGCTGGTCGTACATCCTGGCCCCATAATCATACCATTCAAGACCACTTCCGTTTGCGAACTCCTTACTCTGCAACTCTTTACCATTATACTGATACTTGTTCTCAGGACTGTAAATTGCTTTACTGCTAATCCCCTTCATCGTCAACCCAAATGGATAATAGTGCGTCTCCTCCACGGCCCGAGACTAGAACTGCTCAACTACTCAATATCTTTAGGATTTCCTCCACCCATTAGAAAGAATTTCCTGCATTGTGGGGAATTACACCCATAAAAATATGTCGTATCTTCATTTGAAATAGTAAAAAATGATCCTGCATTTACTCTATAGCTATAAAGGCTGCTGTCAATCTCTATCTGTCCTTTTATTTCGCATGGTAATACATAGTATAAATAGGAGAAATCATGCATATTAATTGATTCTCCGCTTTTGATTATTGTTACAATTGATGCTGGCGATAAGCTCCAGTTTTTGCATTTAGAGACCATTATATCATCTGGTGGAGCCTCGTTTAAGGTCCAGTTTGTAGATTTAACGTTTATGATGGAGTTGGGTTTAATCTCAATTTTTTTTGTAGTCTTTCCTTTCACCAATGTATCATTCTTAGCGACTACACTTGTATCTTTCATCTTAGTATGATCCTGTTCCTTTTTTAAGGTACGTGGCTTGACCTTACAAGAGATTAGTATATTGAGCAAGCTTATAAGAAGAATTAAGAAGTTCAGTTTCATAAATTATCTGTTTAAATACTGCATCCACCATGGGGTTTTGTTACTAGAAGTATTCTGAGACGGCGGTGCTAAATATTGAGATATTGCATTCATCACCACCCGACCTTCGTCTTTAGTTTTATAGGAAATATCCTCATGATTGTACACCTGTGCATTTGTTAAGTTATATGTTTGCTTCAAGCTATTAGTTAGAAAAGCAGTAGACGTTATTTGAGCATTAGTAAGAGGTTCCCAACTTTTGGCCTTATAATCGTAATTGCCGACGACCTCAATTCCAATGGCATTAGAATTGGTTGGGTATGTTTTATTTCTTACTTTCCCTACATGCAACGTATAAGATTCTAAACTTGCAGTTTGAAGAATCTCTCCATCTTTCCCCACTAAAAAATGTGTGCCATAGTTTACACCGTCCCTACCATTTTGAAACGCCCGTAGAGTACCCTCCGTCGAACTTGAAGCTGTTCTATGCAGAACTACGCCATTAACATCACCTAGGTTTCCTCTCTCCAGAGCTTCCACTCTATTTGGAGTAACACGATTACTTTCCACAAATCCTCCGTTCCCCAAAGTGAATGCGCGGCCACTTGTCGTGAGATTGTCATCAAAGTGCTGTTGTGCAGCATTTTGATTGGCATATGGTCCATAAATGTTAACTAATTCTCCAATTCCATTTTTTATGGACCATTTCTCAAGGCCTTCTAGTTCAACATGTGCAGTAACCTGATTTTCCGAAAAAGCATATGTTGAATTGTAAGTATACTCCGAAGCAAGAGGATCTATTTGAACAAACCTTCCTATCTGCGGGTCATGATTTCTCCATTTAAAGCCATACCAGTTCAATCCTAGATCATCATCCAACGGCTGCCCCTGGAACTTCTCATTCTTATTCTCTAGTTTTCCCGGTGCCTTTGCACTGATCCCCGCCATGGTCAACCCAAACGGATAATAATGCGTCTCCTCCAGTACCGGCCCGCTCTGCATCGCCACCGTCACGTTATCGAAGTAAACATCCTGCCCGCTCTCGTTACTCGTGTAAACGTACAGGAAGCCGCTCTTTTCCATCACCAGCTGGCCTTCTGCTAGCGTTTGCAGCTCGTCAGGGCTCGCGGCCACCTGCTTCACGCCGCTGTTGCCCTCCACCAAGTTAAACTTTTCATCGAACATCACGAAATTCAGGTAGGCTTTTGGCCGATCTGTATTATTATCACCCTTATCGCGCTCCCGCAAACGCTGGTAGGCGTTGTTGTAAAAATCTGCTGTGATTGGGCTAGACGTGATCCCCGATCCCTTCAAGGCATTTTGGGGCGCCGCACCGCCCAGCGCGTTCAGCAAGGCCGGCACGATATCCGTCTCGATATTCGCTGCCGACTGTTCTTGGGGTGTGACCGATTTATAGAAAGCGTTCGCGGCGATGCTGATCGTATCTCCGGCCATCACCTTCAATACCAGCGAGGGACCGATCTTGCTGCCTTCGTTATTCGCGTTCAGCTTTGCCACCTGCTTGTTCCCAGGGCTAGCTGCCGGGTAACCGGAAGGGTTCGCCGCACGGCTCGCGTCGATGTTGCTAAACAGCGCTGTTTCCACAGGGGCATTCTCCGTTTCCATCGTGGCCAGGTATATGCTGGTATCCGTTTGCTCGGTTAGCACCATACGTACGTTACCTAAGTGATCTTTTACAAAATAATCATATATATATCCGTTTAAATGACCGGAATTATAATCAGCTCTAATCCTCCCCTCTTCATGGGTAAAAAACTGCATGGTATCGTTCTCATAAATCACTCCTGATATATAATCCGTTACAGTTGTTCTTGTAGGGCTGACAGATTGATCGATTACTGTTTTTCTCAATTTATTACCCGCTGCATCGTAAACAAACTCGATTGTACCTTTTCCCGTAATACTGATATATTCCGGCAGGTTTAAGATATTATAGCGGATACTGTCGATTTCCTTATTTTCATCATATCTAAGATTACCATTTCGATCGTAATCATAATCGGTAACCTGTCCTTGTGTAACCTCCTTGAAGTCCCCCAAGGTTGAGTTGGGATTAAATACAGAATCGGTAACACTTTTTAATTTGTTGGAATGATCATAATAAGCGTAAGTTAAATTATCAATTATATTGCTGGATGTTCCATTCAAGCCACTGCGTTTTAATGACATGATGTTTCCATTAGCGTCATACCGGATAACAGGTACCGTAAAATCAATATTGTTGCCCGTATTCCATGTACTCCCCAACTGCTCTGTAAATTTCGCCTTCAACAAACGGTTACTATTATCATATTCAAAGCCATATGACCTCCGGGTAGTATCATTAAATCCCCTCCATCTAATACCGCTTATATTTCCATTAAATGAATTATTTGTATACCCCTGATCGTAAAATAACTCCATCCCGAAGAAATGTGGTGCGGCTGAATTTTCGCTATACGATTTATTTATACCATTAACCCATCCCCGGATATTATAATCATAATCTAACGATTCCAGGTCATTTCCCAAAGTTTTGGTCTCCAGTTGCCCTAAAGCATCGTAAGTCAATGTATCCAAGCGTTTTAACGTTCCCTCATCGTTCAATTGCTTATGTACACTGATCAACCTTCCCCCGTGATCGTAATTCATCGTTGTTAATACTTTTAATTCCGGTGTTAGGCTACTGGCTACATTCCTGTGGTGCAAATATGTACTCAAAACCTTACCGCTGAAATCATACAAGCTGGATATATAATCTGCGCCGGTACTCATGTTATTGCTTGCAGTTTGAATAACCCGGCCTTTTTCATCATAATAAGTACTTACTGTTGTCCAATCTCCTGTTTCAAGCACCCGCACCCGGGTTCCGGTTACCAGTCCTGTAGTTAAACTAGATGCTTCATCAGCCGGCTCCGGGAATTGCTCCTCTACTTGGGGCAATTTATTAAAATAAGAAGCTACGAATGGGTGCTTCCCCTCTCCACCCGATCCATAATCATAATTGTCGTAAAAAGTATAGGTTAAAGGATAAACATTGGCCGTGTTAATATTAGGCAAGGGGTTGGTTACAGTAACATTCGTAGAATAAGATACTCCCGGGCCCAAAATGGTTTCAAAATTGCCCCCGGCATCAAAACCCGCGTTGAATACAATCATTTCACTTGCTTTGTATTCGGTTCTTCCATCATGGGCTGCAACTTCTAAATTTTGTGGCACAGGGGTATCATAGGAAATAAGCCCTGTTGTAGTTCCGGCAATAGTATTCATCGAATTTTGCAAACCGGCCCTATTAGCGGTTGAATTATACAGGGCCGTTTCTACCGGGCGATTATGACCATCATAAAAAGTTAGCATCCAATGATTTTTTGCCTTCAAATTTCCATCCCTGCTAAATACAAGGCGATCCCGGTTATCGTAAACCATCTCTACGGGTTCAGCGCCCGGCACTTTCTTGATAATCATACGGTTCATCGCATCGTAAGCATATTGGAAGCAAAGCTCCTTACTGATATTCGCGGGGATTACCCAACCGGCAGAAATACTTTCTACTGCCTTGGGTGGTATTACAAACCTTACATTACCGATGTTATCATAAACATAATATGTATTCAACCAACCAATATGCGCTTTACTGGGATTCGCTACCAACTGGACTTTCTTTAACACGACTTTCCCTGACAGATCTTTATATTCGATTACCCTGTTTTCATCCTCATCCTTCGATTCAAGCACCCTTAACCTGCCTGCTGGATATATAGTACTCGAAATTGGAATTGCCATCGATACCGAGTCTATAACCCAAATCCTCACTTCTTCGTCGTAAGCATTAAACCGTTCAATGACCGATGTACCCCTCAAGTTACCCGTCCAGCTATTGCCCGGCGCCATCTGTTTCAATACGCGCCCGAGCGGTGACGGTTCAAATTCGGTTTGTGAATAGTAATAAGAGTCGCTTCCTTGGAATAGGTTATCATAAAAGGATGGTTGTTTCTGTGGTACATCCATTTTGAAAGATCCATCACCTGCATCATCTACATAAGGCAAATACACATTGGGAGATCGTCCGTATTGATCATAAAACACCGTACTTACAAGGTCGCCATAATTAGGGGAAGCTTGTGCCGCAACTGTTTGAAATTCGCGCCCCAAACCATCTATATACTTGGTAACCGTCTGCTGTTCAAATGGATCTATTAAGGCGTTTACCGCGGTAGTATCAAACACTCCCGGCTTTTTAACTAGCTTGGTTCTAACGAAATTTATATCATCCGGGTTATACTCACTATTGTATTTTGGGATGGGTTTTAACACTGCCGTCCCCGTTGCGGCATTATCATCCGGGGTGTTAGAACTACTTTTAGCAATAAATTTAACTGCACCAGTATATGAAGTTACGCCCGCACTCGTTACTTTCCTCCTAATATACAAAGGACTGTGGATGGTACTTTCATAATAATAGTTAAGTGTATTAGCTGAACTAATATCGGACCAGGAAATGCTATCCGTTGATTGTTGCCATTGGTAGGAGTAACCGCCGGGGCTACCGCTAGCCGCAGTTGCATATAAATACCCTATAGGCTCATTGAACCCGATCAATTTTTTCGATATTTCAAATATACCCGGGCTTAATATTCCAACCGTTACAACATTACTAAATAAAACATTTATACTGTTAATACTCGCTCCCAGCTTGAAATAAGTAGTTTGATCCAAATTTTGAGGCGTATAAGTAGCGCTATTAGCATTCTTAATAGCCTTCCAAACCAGGCTATCAGTTGAAGAATACCATTGGTAAGTAAATGGCACCCCGCTGACATTCGTCGCTGTTAATTGTTGAATGCTAGATTGATTTCCTAACCATTGGTTTACAGGGCTAATAACCGGTGGTCCAAGTACTGTTTGTACTGTAGCGGCATTACTTGTATAAGAATAAATATGTGATTGAATTACAACCCTGTAATATTTTATTACGGGGGAAGCATTAGCAGGGGGAATATAACTAGAAGAGTCCGCGCCCGGGATATCGGACCAATTTGAATTATCATCAGACACCTGCCATTGATACATATATTCTCCATCGCCACCACTTACTGAAGCCACCGTTATCGGTTCAGGCACATAATTAACTTGTACTGTTTGAATATCATTTGCTAAGCTAACGTTAGAAATAACAGGTAATACTAATACGACCAATGTGTCTGCCCCACCGCATTGATTCGATACCGTAATTAAAACGTAACGTTCAATTGTGGTTGGCAGAAAAGTAATTTTAGCATAAACAAAAGTACCAGAAGTTAAATTTGAAGACATCAGGCTCGGTGAACCCGTATCAACAAGTGATTCGATAAAACATGTTTCCCTCACCAAGCTTTGAACACCTATACTCGTTTTAATAATTACCGCGCTATTACACGAATCAACTCCTTGATAACAATATTCCACACCCGACCCAACCACTTCCGGCCCATTAATGATAATACCCTGCGCTTTGATAGAGGAAGATATCCCCAAACAAATTGACAGAATGGTTATTATAATCAATCTATATTTCATAGATACAGGATTTTAATTATTAGGGTTTCTAAACAATAGTTATAGCTCTATAATACACATATCATCTCCTATAGCATACCAGTCAAATGAAGTGCTACCATCTGAAAACTGGTAATAATACGTACAGATATACTTATCAATTGATTGATCATAGCGCGTTGATTTCATAATTATTTGCCCAGCCTCGTACAAATTATTGATGCACTTGGAACTAAAGTTATCCACTACCATGTTACCGCAACTAGCAGGGCAAGGCACACTATCAATAATAGCTTGTCCCTCGGTATTCAATTTCTGTAAAGCTTTCGCTGCCGCATCTTGTGCGCTTATATACGAATAGACGGTTCCTGCCGGTATAATATAAGTGAAGCTTGCAGTGCCCCCCCCTTCACAGTTTGATTTATAGAATCGAGCGTACAGGGTTTCAGGGTTAGAATATGTTGGGCATCCCTGGCCACAGGTAGCATCATCTGCAACCACGATCCATTTAGTTTGATTATAGGTACTACTTCTCACGTTAGCATCTCTATGTAATTCTTCCCTCTTCCCGGTGTAGAATCCCTTAAACCTATTGCATTCTTGGCACCTGGTTTCACCGGTACCAATCCAAACGGGATCAGAATTAGAATATGGAATGTTCAAATATTTATAATCTGCTTTCTGTAATATATTGCCGTCTATGTCCTTGACTAAGCGGAGCCTATTGGCTGGATCATATTCATAAAACTTATAATTATGGTTAGCATCGCCTTGGGCGGTAATCCCAACCCCGGGTATTACAACATTCGTTACCATAACTGCATCCAGAGGTATCAATCTCAATTCATCTATCCCAGTGCCGCTAACCGTAACAGTTGACGGATTATTTAGTGTATAACGGAATAATTTCCAACCTCCCTTATTTTTTAATTGTGTTCCAGGTTGACCATTAACCGTTGCTGATTGCTTAGTCCAAAGGCTTACAGTATAAGTTCCCGGATCCGTTATATCTTTCGTGACCGTACCACTAAAAGATTGGTAGCCTGTGAACCCGCCATTAATGGTGGTCCCGCTGGAAATCATCCAATTACCCTGGTCACCGGTTTCAAAACTTGAATACGCAACCTGCGCAAACTTTGCTCCTATCGCTTGGGCAACAACATATTCCTTATTATAGTTCCATATATACGCATAAGACTCGTTACTTGTCTTATTAAACTGAAGCGGATTTCCGGTTTCATCGTATAACTGAAATTCAATTTTACTTCTCAAGACATCATTAGGAGAAGCCTTCAACTTCACCACGGAAGGTAAAATCAATGAGCTGTCTGATAATACGGGTTCATATTCCGTTACTTTCTGTTGCTGTAATATATTATCTATGTAAATATTTTCCTCGATGGGCTTTTCTATCAAGTTCACTTGAACCATCTTCTTGTATAAGCTACCCGATGCATAGTCAGTCGGATATGTAACACTATTACGTACTTCCCTTCCCCTACTGTCGGTCGTAACTATGCCAGATGGCAATATGTTTTTTTCTGAATTGTAGGTATAAAGAGTTTCGTTTGTGAATGTATTTCCAGCATGGTCGTATTCCTTTTCAATTGTGGAAGCGAGCTTAAGCCAGCGACCCGTATGCCGGTATTGAATCACGTTAAAGGATTCCATTTCCTCGTCGTAATCCGGGGTCGGATATTCTATCATGTCATATTTTTTCCTAATCAGATACGAGGTTACATAACCTGAATCGCCGCTCATCCAAAGTGGCGCGTAGTTATCTGTCCGTTCCTTCAATACAAAGAAAGAACTGTCGAACACCTTCGTCTTATAGACTTTACCCGTTAACGTACCATAACAGGTTGAAGGAACATTTGGCAGTTCGCCGCCCCAAAAAACTTGATCTGAATAAGCTTGAACAGGGTCAAAAAACTCGTACTCTGTACCGCCATTTTTAAAATTTTCATCATCGCTTTCTATAATCTTCTTGTAACTAATATGACTGCCGTTAAAGTTATAACCGCTGAAGGTGGTATTAGTACTATAAAGGTTCAATTCACACAGCCTATAAAGCACAAAACTATTGGAATCAGCTATACAAGTTTTCAGGTTCTTAGTACGGGATAGGTAAAACACTTCCTTGTTTGCGATTGCTGTCGATTTTGTTAAATCCTCTAACCCCGCGTAAGTATAAAACTTGCTTGAAGTAGTTCCGGTAAAAAGGTCTGTCATTTTAATTTGCCTCACCCTCAGTCCGCTTACCTCCGTATTTACTCTATCGTAAATATTTGTAGCGCTCGTATCATAAATCATTGTTGCTGAACCGGAGCTTTCTTCCCGGTTATTCAGGATGGCTATCTCGAAACGATAGCTATGGTAAGGTTCCAACCACGCCACCAAGGAATCCGTTTTTAAACCGAGTAAAGTACGGTCAACAACCGTAGAATCACCCCAGTAAACCCTCATTCTAAACCACTTCAACGAAGGAGGTATCGAGGTAGTATCCAGCGAATCCCAAGAGGATTGGTAATAAAACGTAACATCTTGGGGTTTCTTTATTTCAAATAGTATGCTTTTAACATTTGCGCTTCCCTCATCGTATTTAATCGACATGGACTTAGAAACCTTGGTATTCCGTAAAACAGATTCATTGATAGTGTTAGCTTCATATGTGAACTCCTCTTTGCCCCCTGTTGGATAAATAATCGATTTCAACATTCCTTTCTTAGCAATATCGGCATTGGAACTCCTGTTCGCTAGTGCAAAAGAGCCGAAGGTGTAATTGTTGAAAGGGGGTAATAAACTTTGGTTACTGTTATTGTTAGCAAAGCCAAATTGATCCTGTTGAGTCGAAATAGGCATCACTACTTCATCGCGATCATAATAATCAAAAATATATTCCCTGTCGATGAATGTATATTCACCGTATTCATCATAACTACGTTCCTCATCTACCAGTTTTGTTAGAAAAAATCGACCAACTAATACCTGGTGTCCCAGGAAATCATGACTAGTGCCATCTTGGCCGGGTACATTGTAATATTCAAATCGGTATGACTTCAATGAATTTAGACCTTGGTTAAACACGGCTCTTATTAACCTGTTATCCCCGGTCTGATCCGGTCTAGACTCGTACGAAAACGTTACGCTCAGCCCATTTGATCCTACGATAGAAGTGAGATATTTAGTATTATAGATCGTTTTATAGACACCTTTCAAGGTAGTTGTATTATCTGGACAGTCAAGGCACGGGTTTACAGGACTAGGCCCGGAATTTACGCTATCCGGGAATGTAACCGTTTGCCACATCCCATTCGTAATTTCAGTATTTATACTGCTATAGACAAAATCCAGGCTGGCACCAGATGGGGCTAGGATTTTGTTCAAGAAATAGCCTGTTTTAATATGGGGGCTGGTCCCTGACAGGGATATTACATTATGGCTGATTGTTTCTTCATACTGTGCTCCTCCAAAATAATATTTTATACCATTGGGATCTGTAATCTTAATATTGTAGTAATTGTTGTCAATTTCTATCCTCAGGTTGCTATTCGTTAATTGAATTACTTGTCCAAACTTCCCGACTACGAACCGTCCCGAATAACCATTAAAACTGTATATAAATTCATCTACTTCTGTATCATAAAAATTATTGCTTGCGATCAAGTTGACATAATTGTAATTCTGAGCATTCGATAGATTTAATGGTCCAGGTGGATCCAACCAAGGAGTCATCTCATCCGGTTGCCCCCTGACAACCCTCGTTATAACTCCACCAGAATTAATATTCCAACCACAACCAACCCTGGAACAAGCTTCATCCGTCTTAATACCTTGACTATTATACGATAGTGAAATAGGAAATGCTATTTCCCTTACTTTTAATGTATAAAGGGGAATACTCGCGTTAATAGCGCCTGTAGACTGATCTACAGCCCCTATACCTGCCTTTGTTAGATTGGCAACTTCAGGAGAAGGAGGTAATATATCGGGTAGATTAGTATTGAATTGGCAAATACATTTAACATTCATTAATAACATGCCAACGCCCAATAATAAGATAAACTTAGTGAAGTTATTCATATATCAATTAGGTTAAACCAGGTTAATTTTATTGCATGTACGCGATAAGCAGGGATGCAAAACACATAATGCTGTCTTCTTCACGAATAGGTAAGCTGTTACTAATTGTGCGGCTCATAGCAATTCTTTCCTGCATATTTTAAGCAAAACACTCCCGGGTCGGAAGCCAATCCAACGAGATAACCGCGGTGTAATTAATTTGGATAAATACTTTTATATGACCATATAAAATGATCTTCTCTATTCGGCGATTAAGCCAAATAAGCCTGGGCGTAGTATTATCAAATTGGGAATCGGGTTTTTGATAGCAAAATCATAAAATTAGCGGTATAGGTTAATGGAATAAATACAAGATAAAAATAAACATTTTCTTTAAAGAAAAAAACAAAACCCTTTCAAATATCACAACAAGACCTAATTATTTGATAACTGTTCTAACAATTTTGCCTGCTCTTCCAACTGCGCTTGTTGTTGCTCAATAATATCCTGTTGCTTTTCTAATTGCTTATTCAACTCGATGAGGTAAAGGGTCATCTCTTCTACTTTTTGCAATAGTTTCGCTTGCATTTCGCCCAGGTCGATCCCTTGTGCAGCTACCTCTTTCTCCGGTGGGATTCCAGGTAAATGCCTGTGCTTCTTAATGAACAATTCCAATTCGTGCAAGGTCGGGAAAGTATAAGCCGGGTGGAACACAAAATCTGGCCAGCCCTCTAATTCAACCGTAACTTTTTTAGAAGTAATCGCTCCATTCACCGCGAGTGTAGATTGGGGAGAGGCCGTACCGATGCCAACATTCCCATTTTGTTTAACATACAGTAAGCTACTGCTACTCCCGGAATTGTAAAACTCCCACCCCCCGCTTGGCGTAATCGAACTACAGTCAAACCTAAGGGTACGGCTTTCCTCCGGAGAAGCCTTGATTTTGTGCGTGGTTACATTAAAGTTATAAGCCGGGTCTACGGCTACCACTAAACCATCGGCATTCTTGATAATAATACTTTTTGACGTCGTATTTCCACTAGTTGTGACTTCTTCTAAAGTTGGGTCCTGTGCTAATGCCGGGAAACTAAATACAATGACCGCTACGGGCAACAAAATCTTCTTAATAGGCATAGGTAAAATGGGTTTGATGAAAAAGAACTAAATTGATTCATTAAATATACCATTTCAAAATAAAATTGAGTAAAAATTTCTTAAGATTATCGTATGAAGTTGATCTTCAAACCAGGCGATACCCGTCATTTTTCCAGGGTAGTTACGAAGGCAGATTGTGCCAGTTTCGAAAGTGGACTGGTGCACCCCGTATATGCAACATTTGCATTGGCCAGGGATGCGGAATGGTGCTGCCGTTTATTTGTACTGGATATGAAGGAAGATGATGAAGAGGGGATCGGCACCATGTTAACAATCGAACATCTTGCACCGGCCCTAGTTGGTGCTACCGTGGATTTTACGGCCACGGTAGCTTCCATACAAGGGAATGAAATCATATGCCAATACGAAGCATATGTAGGGGCGCGTTTGATCGCGAAAGGTAAACAAGGACAGAAAATTTTGCCGAAGCAACAATTAGAAAAAATTTTTGAGCGATTACTATAAACCCAAGATAGATTTCAATTTAGGATATCCGGTTTTACTTACTGGGATTTTCTCGCCGCTCCTCAAAATGGCCAGGTGCGTATCTTTTTCATAAGGCTCAATCCGGGTAATCTGGCTGACGTTCAAGATATAAGAACGGTGCACCCGCGTAAATTGCTGTGCATCTAAAAAGCTTTCAAAGAAACTCATCGTTTTATTCTTTAAAAATGAACCTTCCTGCGTTACTAGTCTCACATAATCATCGGCTGCTTCAATATATTGTATATCAATTACCGGTATTATTTTGATCTTACCATTGATCTTCACTACTACCCTATTGTGCTGTGCCGGCATTTGTTGAGATGCGGTTTCCAATAGTTCCTGCGTAGCATTTTCCTGCTGCAATACCAGTTGCCCGTCCAACCATTTTTGTACCGCTTTATCGAAACGCTCCTTGGAAAAGGGTTTGAGCAAGTAATCTACGGCATGAACTTCGAATGCTTTCAGCGCGTATTCTTCAAAAGCTGTTGTAAAAATCACGGCGGGCATCTTTTCCACCAATTCCAACATTTCGAAACCGTTAATTTTCGGCATCTGGATATCTAGGAAAACCAGGTCGGGTTGATACTGTTGAATAGCTTTCAAACCTTCGAACCCATCATTGCATTCCTGTACCATTTCGATTTGAGGAAATGACCCAAGGTACTCCATCAATAATTCCCTTGCTAAAGGCTCATCATCTATTACTATTACTTTCTTCTTGTCCATTAAGGCTGCGGGATTTTAATCGTTGTTGTAAATAAGTTGTCATGGATCTGCGTATTCAATAAATCATTCCTTGCAAATAACAAGTATAAGCGCCTATCGATCGATTTCAATCCGAATCCTGTCCCCTTCTGGGTGCTTTTATGTAATTGTTCATCGAAGGGATTCGTAATATGTACGCTCAGCGCCTTCTCTGCCACGGTTGCTTGAATGCTGATCGTAATCTCCCCCGTGGTATCATACAATCCGAACTTGATCGCATTTTCAACAACGGGTTGTAAAATCATCGGTGGCACCAACATGGTAGAGGCTTCCGGTGGAAATTCAATCACCGTTTTGAGCCTGTGCCTAAAGCGTACTTTCTCGATATCAAGGTATAAAGTTAGGTATTGAATTTCATCTTCAAACTTTACCCATTGTTGATCTTCTTTCTTCAATGTTCCCCGCAAAAATTCGGATAACTTCGTAATCATCTCGCGGGCCTCCATCGGGCGCATGGCAATTAAAGCATTAATCGAGTTCAAACTATTGAACAGGAAATGCGGTTGTAACTGCTGCCGCAATTTATATAGCTCCGCTTCGCGCGCCATCTTCTCGTTCGTTTCCTTCCTGGCTAGCGCTTCTTGCTTTTCCTGCATTTCATACCAGAAGGTACTTAGTAGGCCCATCGAGAGGTTCAATATCCAACAATACACGAAAAATATCGGCATCGAATTATTCAACCATTCGAGGTAATACAAATCCATCGCAAATATCTTACCTAGTATCCATGAACAGAGCACTACCCAAATGGCGGAAAGGGCTGCACTGACGGATACCAGGAAAAGATATCTGCCCCTAACTGGCCTGTAATAAGCAAAATATTGGCTCATGCCTATGATCGTCCATGCCAACAGTATATTATGAATGGCGCTGTCGGCCACCGCGACAGAGATGGGAAGTCCGAACCAAAAATACAACAGGGCTATATGGCAGATAGTAATCAATAGCCAGATGATCCCGAAGCTCCACCGCGATGTTGAAAATGCAAATAAGCGTTTTGCCAAAACAGTTAGGATTTATAGGTATTATATATTGATGTCTAAGAACTTTTGCTCTTGCAATTGTGTTGCTTTCATTTGTTGTAGTGCCATGTAAGTATTGGCATCTTGCGGTTCTTCCACGCGGGAATAAAGCTCCATACCATCTTTCAGTTCAACCAGGTTCACTAACTCCGGAACATTGATAAAACGCCATTCCACGAGTTCTTGCTTCTGGTTTTTAAATGCGTACTGCTCTTGTTGACCGATGGAATTAGCCTTTCGCCAAGCCTCGGTTTTATTCTCCGCGCTGATCAAACGCAGTTGTTCATCGAACTGTGCTGCATGATCTCCCTTGCCACATATTACCTGGTACACCACCTTTGCTACAAACCACTGCATAAAATAAATTTTAGTCTTGTTAAGGATGGATCAGTCCCCGCCACATACAGCGGGGTACCGTATTAATAACTTTTCAATTCAATACCGCCGAACGTACAGTTACCTGTAATAATCAAGCGTTTTGTGTATGGCTCCTGGGCATAAGCGGGCTGCCTTTTATCGTCTACACCGCCGAACAATGTTTTTACTTCCATCACAACTTCCCAATTGGCGGGCACAACTATATCGACACCACCGAACGTTGCAAATATATCCAGGACAACCTCCCCTTCGAAATCTGCATTATTAAAATTCACATCTACACCGCCGAAGATTGCCGTAATTTGTCCTCCCTTGAAACTTTTTGACATCACGTTCCTATTGGCTGCACCGAAAATCGCGGTGGCGTTGATATAATCTTCCGCGTTGCCCCCTTCTATTACCATCGACCGGGTCACGTTTCTTTTAGTGCCATTCACGATAATTAATACTCCTGCCAGGACGATCAGTAAAGGCCAGGTAAATTTCCTCATTTCATCAGGCCACCATGGCAGGACATCGTGAAGCATAAATACGGCGCCGATAACGATACAGATTAACCAGCCGGAGCCTTTAAAATTATTCTTCAAACCTACCAACACACCTATTACGATCAGGATCATCTCCCAGGAAAATAACCAATCCGGTAGATGAAGGTTCAACCTCTTAAGGATCAGGAACAAGCCAATCAATACCAGCACTAGTCCTCCCCAAAGGCTGCTATTACCATTACGCTTGCGCATGTTACGTTCGTAGTTATACTCTTTATGACGATCTTCCATGTTCATATATTTTAAATTTGTACAACAAAAATAGGATCCTGGTAAAGCCCAGGCAATACAGCTTAGGCTAAATAGATCAGAATCTAGGTAAAAGCAGGTAAATCATCGGTGAAATTTCCACTGCCCGGAAAATAACCGGTGAATTGCCGGATTCCAGCTCATAGAAAGCTTTTTTATTACCCCGTACCGGCTTCTGATGAGCCGGCAGCAATTACATATAAAAATCCCCCGAAAATGTACCTTTCACATTCACGGGGGATTATATCAGGAGAATGATAATGTTACATTTCAACCACTACTGTTTCAGCGCCAAGGTTTTCCAAGGTTTTGGACAATGAAGTTACCATGGCATCTGGGCCACAGATATAAAAAGGTTGGTTGAAGTTACTGATCTTCTTTTTGAGGTAATCTTCATTGATGATACCGTAATCGTATTCATCCACCTTCTGCTTGGTAATAATATTGATAAAATTCTTACCGAGCATCTTTTGAAATTCATCTTTCAGGATGATATCATTAACCGTTTGATTGGAGAACAGTAATTTATTATTACCCACTTTGCCATCCTTGTATAGTTGGCGAAAGATCGCGATAAAAGGAGTAACACCGGCTCCCCCGGCGATGAAAACCCCTTCTCCCTTATATTGGATTGCTCCCCAAACATCATGGATGATGAGGCTATCGCCAACATTCAGGCTATCGAGGTGGTGGGTCACCCCATCATGATCTTTATACATCTTGATGGTAAATTCGAGGTGATCCCAATCGTTGAGGGCCGTGAAAGTGAAAGGACGCAATTGTTCGTCCCAACGCGGCTGGTTAATACAAACATCCGTAGCTTGACCGGGTATAAACTTATATCCAGCCGGTTTTTCAACTTTAAAACGCTTTACGTTGTGCGTAACTTGATCGATTTTCAGGATTTTAACTACATGTGCTTCCATAAATGGATATTTTTTGACTCTCAGCAATGTAAACAATTTGTATCATATATAGTTTTACCGTTGCATAACTTTCAGGATCATCGGCGCCAACTGCTGTGCCCAGGCGGTATATTCCTTGCCGGAAGGATGCAGCCCGTCCCCTGCTACCAACGATGGATCCGAAGTAGCTAGCCTCGTACCGGGGGTAATATCCAGGTAAGCAACCCCCTCTTTTTGGGCAATCCTCCTATTGACGGCATTATAAGCATCGATTTCGAAGGCAATCTGCTGGCGATCGCGCCCTTCTGCAAAGGGTGTTACACCCCAATCGGGTATGGACAGAACGAAGACATGGTTACGTTCCCCGCCTGCGAATGCGATAGCTGCCCGGAGCAGCTTTTCGAATGCCGGTTCATATTCCTGCACGCTCCTGCCACGGTATTGATCATTAACGCCGATCAGCAGTGTCACGAGGTCATATGTCGGTTCAATACCGGCTAAGACGATCCCCGCTTCCAGCTCGTCCGTTGTCCAGCCAGTAGTAGCTACGATCCTGGGCTGCTGTACCGAGAGGCCTTTCCTGCGAAGCAGTTCTACAGTCTGCATGGGAAAACGTTCGGTATCGGCAACGCTTTCCCCGATGGTATAGCTATCGCCAAGGGCCAGGTAACTGAGTTCATGTTGCTCATGTTCGCTTCTCATAACGGTTGAATTTATGGTTGGTTGTAAAATCAGCCCCCAAAATAAGATGAATTGAAACATAAGCCATATTTTTTTTAACAATACGAGGAAATAAGCCACCAATAAGGATCAAGAGATTTTATTACCCTTTATATTTAACAGCTTCTTAGTTTTAAATGTTTTACCTTTGCGGTGCTAAACATACATTCGTAAAGTGTAAATAAAGTGTTTTATGCCGGGAGAAAAAATCACGATGAATAATGGCCAGGTAATAGTTCCGAACCATCCAATTATTCCATTTATTGAAGGCGATGGCATTGGCCCAGATATCTGGCGTGCCAGCGTTCGCGTATTTGATGCAGCTATAAAGAAAGCTTATGGCGACAGTAAAAAAGTAGCGTGGAAAGAGGTATTAGCAGGTGAAAAAGCATTCCAACAAACAGGGGAATGGTTGCCAGCAGCTACTTTAGACGCCCTTTCCGAATATATCGTATCTATCAAGGGACCATTGGCTACCCCCGTAGGCGGCGGTATCCGTTCCCTGAACGTGGCCATGCGCCAAACCTTGGATCTATATGCCTGTGTTCGCCCGATCCGTTGGTTCAACAAGGTGCCTTCACCCGTGAAGCACCCGGAACTGGTTGACATGGTGATTTTCCGCGAAAACACGGAAGATATTTATGCCGGGATTGAGTATAAGTTCGATTCCCCGGAAGCTAAAAAATTATTGCACTTCCTGCAAAACGAGCTGGGAGTTAAGAATATCCGTTTCCCTGAAACTTCTTCATTCGGCATCAAGCCGGTATCTGTTGAAGGTTCTGAAAGATTGATCCGCGCGGCTATCCAATATGCCATCGATCACAAAAAACCTTCTGTTACCCTCGTTCATAAGGGTAATATCATGAAATTTACCGAAGGTGGTTTCAAAAACTGGGGTTATGCCCTGGCTGCCAGGGAATTCGGCGATGCTGTTTATACCTGGGAACAATGGGAAGCGACCAAGAAAGCCGAAGGTGAAGAAGCTGCCAACAAGGAGCTGAACATCGCACTAGCCCACGGTAAAATCTTGATCAAAGATGTTATTGCTGATAACTTCCTGCAACAAATCCTGCTGGCGCCGCAAGATTATTCCGTCGTGGCAACCTTGAACCTCAACGGTGATTATATCTCCGATGCATTGGCCGCGGAAGTCGGCGGTATCGGTATCGCGCCGGGTGCTAATATCAACTATGCCACCGGTCATGCCGTATTCGAAGCCACGCACGGTACTGCCCCGCGTTTTGCCAACACGGATACCATGAACCCATCCTCCGTGATTTTAAGCGGCGTGATGATGTTCGAATACATGGGCTGGAAAGAAGCTGCGAACATTATCGTTGAAGGCTTGAGTACTGCCATCATGAGAAAGCGCGTTACGATCGACTTCTACAAATTGATGGACGATGCCACCCTCGTGAAATGTAGCGAGTTCGCAGACGAGATTATCAAACATATGTAATAGTTTGATTATTACATAGCTACTTTGTATATTAGGGGTTTAAACTGGAGGGCGGAAAAGGGGTTCTGCCTTGTTATTATCATATAATTTATTAAAAATCCTGAAATGTCTACAAAAATTAAAGTTGCAAACCCTGTAGTAGAATTGGATGGTGACGAAATGACACGCATCATCTGGAAGTTTATCAAAGACAAATTGATCACACCATATTTAGATCTCGATATCAAGTATTTCGATTTAGGTATGGAACATAGGGATGCTACCAACGACCAGGTTACCGTTGACGCGGCAAATGCGATCCGTCAATACGGCGTTGGTATCAAATGTGCCACCATTACCCCGGACGAAGCCCGCGTGAAGGAATTCAACCTGAAACAAATGTGGAAATCTCCTAACGGTACCATCCGTAATATCCTGGATGGAACAGTTTTCCGCGAGCCTATCGTGATGAGCAACGTTCCGAGATTAGTGCCTAACTGGACTGCGCCTATCTGCATCGGTCGTCATGCTTTCGGTGATCAATACCGCGCTACAGATTTTCTTACCAAGGGAAAAGGTAAGCTCACTATAAAATTTGAAGGTGAAAACGGTGAAGTAATCGAACACGAAGTATATAACTTCCAAGGCGATGGCGTTGCATTAGCCATGTACAACACCGATGAATCTATCCGTGGTTTCGCAAGGGCTTGCTTCAACCAAGCCTTGATGAAAAAATGGCCCCTGTACCTCAGTACTAAGAACACGATCCTTAAAAAATATGATGGTCGCTTTAAAGATATCTTTGAAGATGTTTACCAAAATGAATTTAAGGCCGAGTTCGATAAGAACGGGCTTACTTACGAGCACCGCCTGATCGATGATATGGTGGCCAGCGCTTTGAAATGGCATGGTAACTTCGTATGGGCTTGTAAAAACTATGATGGTGATGTTCAATCCGATACCGTTGCACAAGGCTTCGGTTCCCTCGGTTTGATGACTTCTACCCTCGTTACGCCCGATGGTAAAACCATGGAAGCGGAAGCTGCCCACGGTACCGTTACCCGCCACTACCGCGATCACCAAGCAGGTAAACCAACTTCTACCAACCCGATTGCTTCCATCTTTGCATGGACCCGCGGTTTGGAATTCCGTGGTAAATTAGATAACAACCAAGAGTTGATTCATTTCTGCCAAACTTTGGAACAAGTTTGTATCGAAACTGTTGAAAGCGGTAAAATGACGAAAGACTTGGCCGTTTGTATCCACGGTAGTAAAGTAGAACACGGTAAAGATTATTTATATACCGAAGAATTCTTGGAAGCGATCGATAACGGCTTGAAAGCGAAATTGGCGTAAGAAGAATTTTTGATATTTTATTTTATGTAGAGCCAAGGCATGCCTTGGCTCTACACGTTTATCACCGCGGGGAATACATTTAAAACATCGCCTTCCCCTTGGTATGAATCAATTTATATTGATCAATAATCGAACGATCCATGCCGTAAATATCCTCGTAAAACCTGATATGCTTATCCTCTGCAACGGCAGTAAAATACCGGATAAAAATCGGTAGGCGATCTTTAAAATTCACTTGCTTTTTCGCACCTCTTACTAACCAGGTCCTAACGCTATCCCTCCTTGCAAGACGGCTGGTATCATCTTTTACCAGGTACATGGCCAAGGTGTCCCAATTTTGCACCCGCACGCAACCATGGCTCAAGGAGCGGAAAGAGTTTTTGAATAAATTCCGGTTGTTCGTATCATGCAAATAAACGCTATGCCTGTTACTGAAGTTAAACTTAATAATCCCCAAGGAATTATCTTCCCCATCCACTTGCCGTAACACGTAAGGGAAATGCTTTTTATTCAATTGTTGCCAATCCACATCATGAGGATTCACGATCTCCCCGTTCCTATCAATTACCTCCAGCCTGTTTTCAATTAAGTAGTTCACATCTTTCTTTATCTTCGGCAACATTTCCTTGTAAATAATACTGTAAGGCACTCTCCAGTATGGATATAATACAAAGTTGGTCATGGAAGAGGCCAATAAAGGTGTTTTATTCCTGGAAGTACCCACGATAATCCTCGAATGCACCACCGGGATGCTGTCTTCATAGACATCTAATTGGTAAGCCGGAACATTCACCCATAAATACCTTGCAGGTAAAGAATCGGGCAACTTGCGCCAACGATCCATATTAACGGCGTATTGTAAAAACCAGCCTGTATATTTCCTATTTAATAGATCGATGGTTTTCTTTCCCGCGATGCCATCAGGGTATAAACTAAATTCATGTTGGAATGATTTGACGGCTTTTACGATGGCCAAAGAATCATAACCTATTCCACCGGAAGTATCGAGGTGGAAAGTTTGAACCAGCCTATTGGCTAACAATATCCGGAATGCCACCGTATCGGAATATTCTAAGGGCAATGTATCCCAATGCAAACCTTGATAATAGGTCTTGAATGCCGAAAATGCGTTCTTTAAATCCCGGTATCCCGGATGTTTCGGCTCTAAAGAGTCCAGGGTATTTTGCAACCCCGCATTTGAGCTGGCAATTTGCAATTGTTCCATTAATCGTTGTTCATCGAAGGTGGAATCTTTCCTTAGTGTATTGCTGTCCCTGGGAAACATACCGAAATGCAAATCTTGCATCATCTTCAGGTATGCATCGGAAGCCATAACATCTACCTTTGCCCATAAGGCAGCATCTTTCCTTGCAATAGAATCGCTTTCTATTTTTTGCCAGGCTTTAGAGAGGCTTTGCTGGTGGTAATTGCCGGGAAACAAGCCGAGCAAATCCGCCGTATTAATCTTTTGAATAAGCTCCGGTAAAGATTTGTTGGGAACGCCATTTGATGACCATTTGGGTTTATACTGATTACCTTCATATACCCGTATCAATATATTACCCGGAAAACTTGCGATACTATCTTCCATAACACCGTCGTTGGCGTTTATATACTCGATTCTTTCCGCGATATTTTCATGGATAATTTCATCTAATTGACGGGTATCCTGCACGATCTCTTGTTCCTTCGGGGCTTGTTTCGGGTGGCCGCAAGAAGCGAAGATCAGCAGGCAACAAAGTAATGTATTCGTTCTTATATTCGAGGATAACATCATCATAATTCAAAACGAAAGTACAGCAAATTACGAATAACTGATTCCAGTCATTTGTTAATAATTAGCTAACGGCTGGCATCATAAAAAAACGGGTACATTCCGCACCCGTTCCTTATTACTTACAACAGTTTTTTTTAACAAATAACGTTGGTATCCAACGTAAAAACTTTATGATGTATTTCATGATATCAATTTTAAATAGCATCGATCGGTTTCCGGTACGAACCGGGATCCGCTTTGAACTGGCTGGGTGTCATCCCGGTAACCTTTTTAAATTGAGCGCTCAAGTGAGCAACGCTACTATATCCCATCTTAAACGATATTTCACTCAAAGTTAGTTCCCCGTAAGCGATCAACTCTTTTACCCTTTCTACTTTCTGCTGTATGATAAATTGCTCCACCGTACCTCCTTCGATCTCTGAAAACAGCTTTGAAATACTATGGTAATCCTTGTTTAACTTCTGCGTGATAACCGTTGAAAACTTTTCTTTCAATTCGTCCAAATCTCCATAATGCACCAGCTCAACAATAATATTTTTCACCGCTTCTATCAACTGCTGCTTACGATCGTCTAGTAATTCAAATCCCTCTCCTTTCAACCGGTTTGACAGTATATCCTTTGCTTCCTGGTCAATATTTCCATCCAAGGTTACTTTACCGAGTTCAATATGCCCGACCTTCAATCCGCTCTTTTCAATTGTTTCCTGTACAACTTTTATACAACGAGGACAGACCATATTCTTGATATACAAAGTAGTGCTATCCATGTCTTTAAGATTTTCGTTTTAATGCATTGAATATATTATGTTCCACCCTAATTAAAAAATTATTATACGGCGACATGCGGTTCATATTCCCATACAGCTCCGTCCGGTATGATACATCCAAGCGGGTGGTACTATTAAATATAAACTGTATAGCTGGCGCGATATCCAAATAAGTACCGTTAGCGAGGCCGCCCATATTTGATTTACCTAACAGCTCTACGTACAAATTCAAATTGGTTTGTTCATAGCTTTTGTATTTCCTCGGCAACAACAAATAACCTGCGGACAAACTGTAATTCATGGCTTGTGCAGGCAGGCCAAGTTCTGTATCTAAATGGTGATTCACATTATTCATGTAACGATTATATCCAACGGTCGATGACAAAGCCAACTTATGTATTAACTGTGTCGCTACAACCCCGCCGTTTACACCGGAAACACCGCCTTCCAAATCCAAATCTTGATTAACTACATTTTTTCCATTCAAATCTTCCCCAGCTTGCTGAATAAAAGGATTATCTACAACACTTGCTCTCAAATATGCCGCCATCCTGAAATGTGCATGTGGTTGGTCGCTAGAATAAAATCTATATTTCGCATAAACACCCGCACCTTCAAAACGGTTAGACACTTGCATGGCATTCCCGTAAAACGCTTGTGCATGTACCATCCAATTTTTACTGATCCCGAACATGATTTCGGGTTCAAGCCTGGTGGCCACGCGACCATCCGTTGATAATTTAAATATCTTATCTGTCAGCCGGAAGCCGAGCGCCTTTGCAGGCATATTACTGGCCGGCTCAGAGTTTACGTAAAGTTCCTGCGCAGATACAGTCCCGCTCAACCAAATCAATATCCCGATGGCTAAAATTCTCTTCATAACAATCTATTTTCCCGGTTGATTTATTAAATGGTAACATGATAAACCCTGGATCCGGCAATAGAAGTTGCAGCAGTATTGCAGCAAGTACCCATATGACCGGTTTGGATACAAGTCATATCCGTCATAGCTGCATATTTCTTAAACGTTTTATTGGGTACAAAATTCTTGTCGACTACGGTGATTTGCTGTTCACCATTTAATACCTGGTCTTTTACACCCACAAAATGCAACACCAGCCCGTTATAATCTATATGTGCATCTTTCTTGATACTCGTTTGATGGAAGTCGGCCGTAAGAACGAGCTTAGCAACGGAAAAACCGGCATCTTCAACTTTCTCTTTTAACGCATCTACATTCACGGCGGCATTCTTTTTAAAATAGATATTAAAAGTTGTCGTATTCAGATCTGTTTCAATCTTATCTACAAAGGGTAATGTTTGTAAAGACTTCAACGTGGCGTTGGAACACATCGCGCAAGTAAGACCACTTGCCTGTAATGCGGCTTTCTTAACCTGGGCTTGTGTGGCGGTAAATTGCAGGCTTAATAAACAGGTAAAAAAAATGAATATATGTTTCATGAATTTGATAATTATTATTAATAAATACGCAACAATATGTTGACATTAAGTACTAGCTTCCCCGTTACCCAAAAGCGGGCAGGTCAAGGAATGATCAAATCAAGAAACTTTCATGCAATAAGTAAAGAGGGGTAGGTTTTATCAGTGGCGGAGCATTAGGACGTGCCATCGGGTTGCGTTCCGCAATTTCTATCCTGGGCATTAACAAACTCGGAAACGAAGTATCCAGGATTGCAACCGGAAGCTGGTTAACAAAGTCTACATTCAATTGCACATTTTGGTGCAGCTTCTTCATTTTAAAGAACTTAGCTTCATCCCGGCAACATTTATTACTGCCATCTTTCTTACCACATTTCGGGCAGGCGGCACTGTTGGATTGAATAAATTTAACAGCAGCCAATTTCCCCATACAATAATGCACATTCACCGTAAAACCACTCGTGATAGCGGTGTACAGCAAAGCAATTAATATGGTAAGTATTTTCTTCATAAATCCTGGCTACAAAAATACAAAATCTTCGCCATATCCTTTTTTCGCGCCGAACCTATCATCAATTTTAACAATTCATCATACAAAGGCTGGTAGACGTACGATTTCATATTGCATTTTGGCAGCCATTAATTGATGTACCACCACCGGATGCCGAGGCGGAAAGCAAAATTGTTGCTTGGATATAAGGGAGCATTCAGGTTGTTCGTCCACAAGAAAGCATTCAGATTCTCCCCGCGAACATAAGCGGTGAAAGATTTCACCCGGAAATGAACGAATGCGGCAAGATCCGGTTTATTATTAATCTTGTTAACATCCTGGTAAACGAATTGCCCGAATAAAGGGGAATAATCATCGGCATAATAAGCCGTCGTATATTTAGCTTCAATACCTGTAAACAGGTTCAGGTTTTTAAACAAGGTACCTTCGTAGCCGATTCGGTGACGGGTCCAGATAGTGGGCAGTTGCAGGGGAGCGCTGCCGTGAATCTGCTGGAAAGCGGCTTCCGCCAACCATGTAAAGCTCTTCAATTTAAACTTCTTATCTACCCAAAGCTGCAACACGTTGAATACACCGTTGTATTGTGCGCTGGTCTGGAAATCGGAGAAATAGGTATAATTGGTTACGATGAAATAATTCAATGACAGGTTGTATTTCCACAAATCACTGTTGGCGATGAAGGATAACTTCGTAATATTTTCCTTGTTAAAGGATGTATTGAGCCAAAACTTTTCAGAGGTACTGAAAAACTTGTACTTATAATAAGGTTCTTGGTTCGTATTCTTCACGGCGAGGGTTATATTTCCCAATTTCGGGTTAATATACCTGCTTAAGCTCCCGCTAAGGGTATAATCCCCTGAATTGGCTCCCAGAACATAGAATTCTCCTTTTGCAGAGAGATCCCATTTCTTGTTGCGTGTTTTATTCCTGTATTCTCCGTGTACCCTGAAGTTGTAAAAATCGGCAATCGCATCGGTCAGCTCACCTTTTACGTTGTCAATGGTTGCGCCTAAATTCAAGAAATGCGCCTGGTTGCCCAAGATCGGGAAAGAGATGATCGAGAGATCATTGCTCATGATCTTCCAACGTTGCATAGAACGCAGCGTATCTATGTCAGAAACGGAAAAACCGTAGTGTTGCGGATAGAATACCGTATCGGGATTGCTATCCAAGAAACGATACGTGTTCTGTGTATAGGTTAAAGTATGCTGAATGCGGAAGCGCGGGTCGTATTTCCAATAATCGGTCGTATCATTTACATGAATCGTGTCGCCTCTTCCCCAGTCGTAGCTATGCTGGAATAAAAAACTACCTTCCTGGTAATCGGATTTGGTCGGGATATTGGTGCTGAACAATGCATTTGAGCTGATCGTTGAACCGCCCAGGTTCGTAGGAATTGTTTTATAATCCGTATATGCAGGATCATCCAATAATGCTACGTTTTCGATGCCCCCGTTCTCACCGCCGTTCAACCTATTTAAATAATAGCTAATATGGATATTATAGCGTTTATTCGGAGTATGGTAGCGGCTTGTAAGACGGTAGCGGTCGTGGTTGGTAACCTGGCTTCTATAATAGCCGGGCGAATTGATCTTGATATAATCGAAAGCGATGTTGAACTTCTCCGTCCGGTTTTGGGTATGGGAAACCCCGATGACCTGCTCTTGTTTACTACCGATCATGTAGTACAACTCCGAATAAGGTCTATTGGTATTATAAAATTTTGCCGTTTCATGGTAATTCCCGTAAACATCGTAAGCATGGAAACCGGCATCGAAACCGGCTTTCATCCTCGGGCTAAATAACAGGTTACGCGCGGCGCCGCCATAATTTCCGGTTGATATATAAGTCGCGGGTACCCCCAGGTAATTCTTGGTAAAGTCCAAGATAGACGAATCTATCATGTATTCAGTAGGCTCACCTAAAAAAGTATATCTAATCGTCAAAGTATCCGGTTCGTGCTCGTGGTTCGAGGTATCGATTTGCATCTTGCCGCCGCCCATTCCACCGAAATTACGGTTGAATTGAGCATTTGCCGACAATGAAATACAAAAAACACCGATCATGCAAAAGAGTAAATGCCTCATCCTGTTGGTAACTAAAAATTATAATTGCTGGATCAATTCGCTAAAAATCAAGGTCAATTTGGGCTCTGCCGCTTTGGCCGCCGCCAGTACTTCTTCGTGTGTAATAACATTCTCCTCTTCGCGGATGCCTATATCCGTAATTACGCTCATCGCGAAAACATTCATCCCCGCATGTACCGCCACGATTACTTCAGGCACGGTACTCATTCCCACGGCGTCTCCACCGATGATGCGCATAAATTTATATTCTGCCCGGGTTTCAAAGGTAGGTCCCTGCACCCCTACGTAAACGCCGTTATGGACGAATATGTTATGTTGTTGCGCTATTTGTTGCGCTTTTCCTACCAAGTGCTTGGCATAAGGTTCACTCATATCGGGGAAGCGCGGTCCCAGCTCATCCATGTTAGGCCCCCGCAGCGGGTGTTCCGGTTGCAGGTTAATATGATCCGTGATGATCATCAAATCCCCGACACGGTAGTTCTCGTTCATACCGCCCGCGGCATTTGAGAGCAACAACGTTTCAACTCCAAGCGCCTTCATTACCCGGATAGGAAAGGTCACCTCTTGCATCGACAAACCTTCGTAATAATGAAACCTTCCGGCCATAGCTATCACGGGCTTGCCGTTGAGTTTACCGAGTATCAGTTTCCCACTGTGCCCCTCTACCGTGGCCGGTGGGAAATGCGGTATCTCGTGGTACGGGATGGCAAGCTCGGCCTCGATCTCGTTGGCTAAATTTCCTAAACCGCTGCCCAACACGATACCCGTGGTAGCTTTCAGTCCTGATTTCCCCTCGATAAAAGCCTTCGCTTCGGCAATCTTTTGCAATAATTGACTCATCCTGGTAGATATTTTGATAGGTTCCAATTTGCCCATTTAAATACTTTTACCGGGCAAGATTCAGAAATTATACGCGGGCAAAGTTAATCCTATAATAGATAACAATTACGTTTCTGCCTGGGAACTCATCATATAAAAATTAGTTAATATACTGAAAACGGCCTATTCTACTAGGATACAAGCCACTAAAGGGCGATTTATGATATTTGTTATTGGCTTTTCATCCAATATGCACTATTTTAGCGGCAAATTTTATTCCGATGAACTTACACGAGTACCAGTCTAAGGAACTGTTGAAGAAATATAACGTACCAGTACAGGAAGGTATCCCGGTAGATACCCCCGAGGCGGCAGCAGAAGCATACAAGCAATTGAAGGTGACCTATGGCAACGAATTTGCAGTTGTGAAGGCGCAAATTCATGCTGGTGGCCGTGGTAAAGGAAAAATCAGGGGCACGGAACAACGCGGTGTTGCTGTAGGCAAAAACGCTGAAGATATCAAAACTATCGCCGGCAACATCCTGGGTGGCACCTTGGTAACCATCCAAACCGGTGATGCAGGTAAATTGGTAAACAAAGTTTTAGTAGCGCAAGACGTATATTATCCCGGCCCTAACCCGGTGAAAGAATTTTATTTGTCTATCTTGTTAGATCGTGCGAAAGGACAAAATGTAATCATGTACTCTACAGAAGGTGGTATGGACATCGAAGAGGTGGCTCATAACACCCCTGAGAAAATATTCAAAGTATGGGTAGCGCCGAACTTGCCATTGCAAGGTTACCAAGCCCGTAAAATCGCTTTCGATTTAGGTTTGAAAGGTGAAGCGCACAAAAACATGGTAAAATTCGTAACCAACCTTTACAACGCATACGTAGGTTTGGATGCAGCCATGTTGGAAATCAACCCGCTGTTCAAAACTTCCGATGAGAAAATCCTCGCGGTTGACTGTAAACTGAACCTGGACGATAACGCGTTGATGCGTCATCCTGACCTGGTAGCTTTACGCGACATCACCGAAGAAGATCCTACGGAAGTAGAAGCCGGTCAATACAACCTGAACTACGTTAAATTAGATGGTAACGTGGGTTGCATGGTAAACGGCGCCGGTTTGGCGATGGCTACGATGGACATGATCAAGTTGAGCGGTGGTGAACCGGCTAACTTCTTGGATGTTGGTGGTACCGCGAATGCTCAAACTGTTGAAGCCGGTTTCCGCATCATCCTGAAAGATCCGAAAGTGAAAGCAATCCTGATTAACATCTTCGGTGGTATCGTTCGTTGTGACCGCGTAGCGCAAGGTGTTATCGATGCTTATAACTCTATCGGTAATATCCAGGTGCCGATCATCGTTCGCCTGCAAGGTACCAATGCTGCCGAGGCAAAAGAACTGATCGAGAAAAGCGGCTTGAAAGTACAATCCGCCATCTTGTTGAGCGAAGCTGCCGCTTTAGTTCAAAAAGCCGTTCAAGCTTAATCTTAACTTATCAGCATACATAAAAGCCGTACCGTTCATTCGGTGCGGCTTCTTTAATACGCTTCACCTTTGGTAACCCTTTTAACCCTATCATGTAGATATTTGGTGCGCATGTTAACTTATATTCCAATATTGTAATACCTTTACATTACATCCTTCCTTATATAATACCTATCTGTGCTAGTTGCGGGTAAAATATTCTATTGACACAATATATTATACCTAGAGAATATGCAACGAATACAACATTTCTTACTTCTATGTTCCGGCGCTTATTTGCCCATTATTAAAAGGGCTCCATCGGAAGCCAATAAATATGCCGGCATCGGCGGAACGATATTTTTCACCGGGTTACTGGCTGCACTGGCCGGGGGTTATGCCATGTGGACTGTTTTTGGTCAATGGTGGGCAGCCTTACTCTTCGGGATCATATGGGGATTGATGATCTTCAACCTCGACAGGTATATCGTTTCCAGTATGCGTAAAAGGGAAAGGGCCTGGGATGAATTCAAAATGGCTATTCCCCGTATTATCATGGCAATACTAATTGCTACCGTGATTTCTAAACCCCTGGAGTTACAAATCTTCAACAAGGAAATACAAGCCGAACTGATCGTGATGGAACAACAGAAGTTTAAAGAACAAGAAGATCTTGTAAAAATAAGGTTCCAATCAAAGATAGACTCCCTTAAAAGTGAAAATGCCTTGCTGAAATCCGAAATGGATCTCCAGGCTGCCACTCGCGACACTTTATTGTTAATAGCCCAACAGGAAGCTGATGGTACCGGCGGCTCCCGGGTAAAAAACCTCGGACCTATTTATAAAGCTAAAAAAGCTGATGCTGATAGCGCCACTGCCCGCTTAAATGCCATTAGCCAAAGAAATAATGCCCGCATCGATGCTAATAATATATTGATAACGCAGACTGATAGCTCGATTCAACAAACCATCCAGGACCTGAAAAGGGACCGCCTCGATGGCTTCGCCTCAAGGTTAGATGCACTCGGTACTCTCACTAAAAATAGTGTTCCGATCCGCTGGGCCAACTGGTTTATCATGCTCCTGTTTATTGCTTTGGAAACAGCCCCGGTCTTTGTAAAATTAATTTCCACCCGCGGCCCCTATGATGATTTGTTGGAACAACATGAATATGCCTTCAAAGTGCATAAAGATGAAAGGAAAATTATGCTGGATAGAAATAGCAAGAAGAGATTAATGCAGGATGAAGATATCCTGGTTTAGGAAATTCTGCCCTGCCAGGTTGGGGTCGCGACCCCAACCCGCAGAACCCAACCAGCTGAACCCAACCAGCTGAATCCAACCCGGGCCTGTGGAATTTTCATAAAAACTGCATCATGGATAAAAATCCATGAGATATGAAAAAACAGTTATCCTTTTTATCGGCTTTAATCATTTGTATTTCTACCATTTATCCCAGTTATGGTATAGGAGATGAAAAAGAAAAAATAGCATCAAAAATATCTGATGTAACTGTTTTCCTGAATGGAGCACAGGTCACCAGGACAGCAAAAATATCCTTACAGGCAGGTATTACAGTATTGCAATTCCCTAAAATTGCTGCCGACATCGATGAGAAAAGTTTACAAATCGATGGTATCGGCGATTTCACGGTGATCTCCGTTGCTAAAGAAAAAGACTACCTAACTTCCGGCGATAAGCGAGTGGAAATAGACTTGCTAAATAACAAAATTTTCCAAGCCACGAAAAACATCAATGAAAAAATGGCCCAACTCTCCGTTTTCGAAGCAGAAGGGAAAATATTGGATGCCAATATTCAAATAGGGAAAGGAGATAACAAAGCCGGGGAAACCACCATCCGCGACCTGGCCCTCATGTTGGAATTCCAGAGGAACCGGAGAACAGAAATCATCGAAAAACAATTAAAAATCAAGAACCAAATTCAAACCTTAGACTCTGTTAAAACGAAATACCAACAACAGCTATCCAGCCTGCATACCGCTCCCTCCGCCACCACGAATACATTGTTAATTAAAATCTCTACCCAGCAAGCCGTTCAAGGAAATATTACCTTGAAATATTTCGTGAAAAATGCGCATTGGTATCCAACATACGACCTAAAGGTGAACTCCCTTTCACAGCCCATAGATCTGATTTACCGGGCCAATGTACACCAATTAACCGGGGAAGACTGGAACGGGGTAAAACTTCATTTGTCTACAACGAACCCCGATGATAACAACAACATTCCTAAACTAGATCCTTGGTATACGAATTTGTACAATTCCGAATACCAATTACGGCTTGTGCAAGAAGCACGTAGCGGGGAACATGAAGTAAAAGGAATCGTAACGGATAAAAACGGCGCTCCCATTGTAGGAGCAACCCTATTGGTTAAAGGCAGATCGATCGGTACTGTTACCGATGCATCCGGTCGATTTAGCCTGAAGATTGATCCAACCGGGATTACACTTGTTGTTAGCGCGGTTGGTTACGAAATGCAAGAAATTCAACCCAACCAATCGAACACGATCATCAGGATGATCGAAAGTTCGTTGGCCTTAGATGAAGTCGTAGTCACAGGATACGGAAATCAATCCGGCCTGCAAGGGAAAGTGGCAGGATTACAAATTCGCGGGGCCAGCTCAGTTAAAATGAAAAAAGAAGCGCCGCCTGCGCCTAATTTGGTAGTTGAAACGAAGATGAACTACCAACCCACCTCGGTTACTTATGACATTACGATGCCTTACACCGTGGCTAGTGGAGATGCCCCTATCTCGGTAAACATCAACCAAGTTGCTGTGCCCGCCACTTATGAATACATCAGCATACCGAAGAAAGATAAAAACGCTTACCTCACTGCCAGCATCATCGATTGGGATCAATTGAACTTGTTGGAAGGCGAAGCGAATATTTATATCGATGGCAGCTTCCGCGGAAAAACATTATTGAACCTGGCGAATGTTGGCGATACGCTGGTACTTTCTTTAGGCAGCGATAAAAACATCCAGGTAAACCGTGTCCAACAGAAAGAATTTAATAAACGACAGTTCATCGGGAATAATAAAACCGAATATAAATCCTTTGAATTCAGTATCCGTAACCTGAAGAAAGAAGCGGTAAAAATAAAATTGTTGGATCAATTACCGATCCCGATCTCCAACAATGTTGAACTGATTAAACCGAAATATGAGCATGCCAGGCTGGATGAGAACACGCAAATACTTACATGGGAGCTGGAAGTTCAGCCGGGAAAGGAACACAAAGAGTATTTACAATTCGGCATAAAATTACCCAAGGATAAATTGATAAATTATTTGTAGTCATAAATTTCCTGCTAATTTTGCTTCATGCGAAAATATCTGATCATCGGCGCAGCATTGTTGCTTGCGCCATCTGTAAACTTTGCACAGGAATATTTGCCTGATGCTGCCAGGATTC
Organism: Chitinophaga caeni; assembly: GCF_002557795.1. Lineage (NCBI taxonomy): Bacteria > Pseudomonadati > Bacteroidota > Chitinophagia > Chitinophagales > Chitinophagaceae > Chitinophaga > Chitinophaga caeni. The sequence goes on from NZ_CP023777.1 coordinate 5,211,558, forward strand.
AATCGGTAGTTAATTACTTGGCATCAAACAAATTAAAAGGCCGGGGAACCGATGAAAAAGGTGGCATCAAGGCCGGCAAATTCGTGGAAAAACAATTCAAAAAACTGGGTTTAGCGGCAGGTGGAGATCAAGGTAACTATTACCAGGATTTTAAATTTGATAAAAATGCTCATAAAGATATCCCGAGCAGGAACGTATTAGGCTTCCTCGATAATCACGCTGCCAAAACTATTATAATCGGTGCGCATTACGACCATTTAGGCCGGGCAGCTTTATTCGATGGTAAATACCCGATCGGGGAAATTCATAACGGTGCAGATGATAATGCTTCGGGGATTGCAGGATTACTAGAACTAGCGCGTTATTATACTAAAAATAATGAACAGGAACCGTTCAATTTCTTATTCATTGCTTTCGGTGGAGAAGAATTAGGGTTACAAGGATCCAAGTATTTCGTGAACCATCCGGCGATCGCGTTGGATAAGGTTCATTTCATGTTGAATATGGATATGATCGGGCGATACAACCCTTCCAGGGGCGTAGGTATCGGCGGATATGGAACCGCGGCCCAGTGGCCGGAAATATTTAAAAACGTTAGCAGCGATACTATTAAATTCTTTACGGATAAAGCCGGGAAAGGTGGTAGCGACCACCATAGTTTTTATATGAAAAATGTACCCGTAATATTTTTACATACCGGCGGACATGATGATTACCATAAACCTACTGATGACGCCGATAAACTGATGGCCAAAGAAGAAGCCGGCATCCTGGATATCGGCATCCAGATAATTAACGGCGCTATGAAATTCGATTCGCTAACTTTCATGGAAACTGAATAGTTAACGTGTGAAAATAAATGAAAAGGATCATCCGGAATGCGGATGATCCTTTTTTATGTAAACAAAATAACCTGTTATTAATCGTTCTTAGGAGGATACTGTGCTTTCGGTTGCTTTCCATCTTTCTGATCACCCTTATTATTCTTCTGCTGTTCTTTCGCTTTAGCTTCTTTCTTAGCTTTCTCACGCGCCCTCGCTTCTTTATCGGCCTGGGCTTCTAAAGCCTGTACATCTACGTAACCGCCATAATCTTCCGCCGAACCGTTACCCGTATTTTCTGCTTCTGCACCCGGCAGCACATCGGTTTTATAATCAAGGTACAAGTCTTCATGAAAATTCGGTGGAATTGGGAATGTCGACTTGGAGTCGTAACCCAATGTTTTATCATTCAGCAGTTTCTGGTAGAAATAAGCCCAGATCGGCAAGCCGGTATTAGCACCTTGTCCTATCCTGGTGGTTGAAAAGCGGAGGTAATTATTATCACAACCTACCCATGCGCCTGCTAAAATCTGCGGTGTGTAACCGATAAACCAACCATCCGTATTATCGTTCGTTGTCCCGGTTTTACCTGCGATTTCCCCAGGTAAGTTATACCTGAAACGTAAACGGGCGCCGGTCCCCCCGGTCGTTGTAACACCTTCCATCATTTTTACCATCGTGTAAGCATTCGTTTCGGAAATCACTTCCCTTTTCTCCGGTGCAAAAGTTTCGAGGATATTACCGTTCCTGTCTTCTATACGGGTAATGTAAATCGGTTTAGAGATGATGCCCCTCCCGGCAAACATCGTATATGCCTGCAACATTTCATACAGCGAAATCTCCGATACCCCCAATGCGATGGAAGGATACGGATCGATCTTCGTTGAGAAACCTATTTTATTCTGCGCAAAATCTGCGAAAGCTTTCGGCGTTAATTGCTTGATCAGGTAAACTGAAACGAGGTTCAACGACTTCGCCAAAGCCCCGGCCATGGATATTTCACCACCTACACTTCCCTCGGAGTTACGGGAGATCGTCCAGTTCCCGATCGTCACGGGTTCATTCGGAAGTATCGTGTTGGGCGATAACCCGTTGATTAACGCGAAGCAATAAAGGAAAGGTTTGAAAGTGGATCCCACTTGCCTGCGGCTACGGATAACGTGGTCGTTTTTAAAGTACCTGAAATCCGGCCCGCCGACCCAGGCTTTCACTTCACCATTGATCGGATCCATCGCCATGAAACCCGCCTGCAATACTTCCCGCATCCGCTTGATGGAATCGACCGGGGTCATCACCGTATCAATTTCATTCAACTCCGGCTCCGTGAAGCTGTTCCAAGAAAATATTTTCATCTTGGTCGGCGTGTTAAACACTTTCATGATTTCCTCATCGGTATATTCATGATCCGGATCGTTCTTCATATTTTGATAACGCTCCGTTTGCTTGATAAAATATTGCAGGTCCTTGTTCCATTTTTTCCAAACGGAACCGGTTTTAATATTATTCTGATTATAAAAAACTTTCTGTAAATCTTTCAAGTGATGCGCAACTGCTTCTTCCGCGTACAGTTGCATCCTGGGATTGATAGTGGTATAAATTTTCAGTCCATCGCGGTACAAGTTGTATTCCGAACCATCGGCTTTCTTATGATTTTTACACCAATCTTTCAATTCGCCGCGCAAAACTTCCCTGAAATACGGCGCTAAACCTTTGTTATGATCAATTTTATTATAGCGCAATACGATCGGTTTGCTTTTAGCGGATTCCGCTTCAGCCTCGGTGAGATAACCATTTTTTTCCATCTGGTTGATCACCGTATTTCTCCTGTTCCTCGATTCGATCGGGTTACGGCGGGGATTATACAAGGTTACACCTTTTAACATTCCTATCAAGGTAGCTGCTTCTTCCACGGATAAACGGGAAGGATCTTTACTGAAGAAGGTACGGGCGCCATTTTCGATGCCGTACACGTTATCCCCGAAAGCAACCGTATTCAAATAAAGCGTAATAATTTCTTCCTTGGTAAAGTTGCGTTCCAACTTCACGGCAATTACCCATTCCGTAAGTTTTTGAAATCCCCGTAAAATCGGGTTACGCGCCCGCTGCCCCGCGCCGTTATCTGTTTGCAGGTTGAGCGCAAGTTGTTGTGTAATAGTACTGGATCCCCTCTTTTTCCCAACCATCAGGTAAAATGGGATCGCCATCGTACTGATAGCATCGATACCGGAGTGTGAATAAAAACGCTCATCCTCGGTAGCGATCAAGGCCTTGATAACATTGGGGGAGATATCTTTATAATCGACATTCGAACGATCCACCGCATAGTATTTCCCCATGATGGTGCCATCATCGGCTAATACCTCGGATGCCAGGGCTGCCCTCGGATTTTCGAGCGCTTCCATGGACGGCATATTACCAATAATACGGAAGTTGATTAACAAAAGTATTATAACAAATAATCCCATCCCACCTAAAACAGTCAGCCACAATATTTTAACCGATTTCTTCATATTAAGAATTAATTAAGTGCATCAGCACACAAAACTATTGAAAATTATCACTTTTAGGTACTAATAAGCTGTTAAACCTAGTTGAGTTCGTAATTCGATTCGAAAAATTCTTTATACCCCTGCAAATCTTTAGAAGTATTTAGCAAGATAAAGTTCTCCCTGGAGATGATAAAAATCGAATAATCTTTCGGATTAATATGCGGGATAATCGACTTTGGCGCTTCTTTTTGTACCTCACCCCAGTACTTCAACGCTGCTTCTTCGTTCGGGAACAGCCTGAATATCAGCATAATATCTGTTGGCGTCAATACGAAACTACTTACTTCGATCCCTTCTCCTGCATGTTTCTCTGCATTGTATTTCGAAAATTGTGCCACACCTTTATCAATCATCGCTTTTTCAACCCGGTTAAACGATAATACAACGAAATGGGGATTCGCCGCGGTAAGATCATCTCCTTTCAACTTGTAAGGAGTTTTCGGTTTCGGTGGCGGTTCGGGTGTAATATTTTGAAGTGAATCTTTCGCTTTTTGTAATTGCGTAGAATCAACAAGTTTGGGATCCGGTCTTTGCCAAGGATAAACAATATTGATATTTTCATCCACTTTGCGGGTCTTGTCATCGGTATTTTGTACTTGCAAGCCGGAAAGATAGTCAACCAGTTCCTGTTTATGATTCATTACGTTTAATAAACTTTGCGCTTTGGCTATTATTTCATCATCGGCCGTATACTTTTGAATCACGGCTTCTAATGCAGCCTTGGCGCCGGCTTCGTCGCCAAGTTTGGCAAGCGCCATGCTATTCAAAATTTCAAACTGTGCCTGGTGCGGGTATTTCTGATATAATGAATCTGCCGCCTTTTTATTTTGCAATACGATATCGTAATTCCCTGATAAATAATTAATATAAGCGGAATCATACAAGGCCAATGCTGCCTTATTATTCTGATCATCAACATTTTCAAATTTCACGCCCCGGATGGCCCTGGCAAATTCTGTTGCCCCGTAATCTTTGAGTAACTGGTTTTTATACCGCTCCGCAGCCTGTGTATTACTAGCCTGGTCATTCCAAACATACAGCGAATATAAAATTTCAGGTTTACGCGGATGTTCCGGGAATTTGATCAACAAGGTATCGTAAGCCTTGATCGCTTCGGGCAAATTCTCCAATTTATCATGGTATAATTTACCCAGGTCGAACCCGGCATTCATCTGCTTCTGTTTCGATTGCTGGAGTAATTCCGGGGTCAATGGTAAGTTCTTGGACAATAATTCCACCGTGATGCTATCCGCAGGCAGCGCTTCCATGTTGCGAGATAGCAATTGCGCTTCAACACTATCCAACGCTGACAGGTCACCGGGCATCCTGGCATTCGTACCGATGCCCGCCGCCGCGGATCTTCTCCAATTATCCACCAGGGGACGGTTTCCCCATCTCCTTTTAAATTCTTGTAAACCGGAAGATTTCGTCACCGGGTTATAAAAATACCAATCTCCCATGGAGCCGTTCACATTCCCTTGCCCGCCGTTCTGTTGTGCATAGAGAGGGTTGCTGTTCATCAATCTTTGCTGCGTTACTTCAGCTGAAGGCGGCACGTAAAAGGAATTATTTTCCCTGCCGAACAAAGCGGCCTTCCGCTTGGCTTCCGCTTTCATTTCACTGGCTCTCTTTTCGAGGAAAATATTCCTGGACGAGGGATCCATCGCGGCGATAGCCTGCAAGCTATCTTCCTGGTGGATCAATGCGATATTGGCATCCACCTCATTGAGCACGTCTTTACGGGCATTGATTATTTCTGCAGCGGAAAAATCGTTTGGCATAACGGCCGCGGCGCTATCGTAATATTTTTTTGCAGCGGCATAGTTCCTATCATCATAACGCATGTTTGCCAATGTATAATAGGTAACGGCTTTCTGCACTGTATTGTCACTTGGTTCCTTGAGCGATCGTTGCAAAAACTCCTCTGCCCTAGCTTCGTCCTCGGGCATGGCGATTTCTGCCATCGTAAAATAAATCACGTCGCGGTAAGGGATGAAATTTTCCTTTTTGAGCATCTTTTCCAAGGCGGCTAAACTCTCTTCTAAACTTCCCCCTTCGGCCAAGATATTATTCTTGGCAATTTCTAACCTGGCGTGGAAATCCATCAGCGGGTCGGGATGGAAGCTCAATACATCGCGGAAAGCGACCAAGGCCGAATCCGGCTGCTTGTTATAATCATATATCTGCCCAAGGATATACTGCATCCGGGCACGTTGAATTTTATCGTCCGTGTCCTTGATAGCAACTTTGAGCGGCTCGATAGATTCGAGGTAACGTTCCTGTTTATACAAGCGGAAAGCTTGCATCTCGGCAAGGCTGCCATGTAACCTCTTGGGGTAATATGGATCTTCGCTCAGGATATTCAGTAATGATTGGGCATCATCATATTTACCCTGTTCCAAATAAGATTTGGCCTGCCAGAGGAAAGCGTCATTCCTTGCAGATTTATGCTTCATCTTGCCCACTACACCTTTCCTCTTTTCGCGGGTAGCTATAGAAAGTTGACTATTTTTTGATTGCCCCACCACGGTTTTATACTCATCCTTCTTCTTAGGCGCAAAGTTCATGTTAATGAAAGCGAAGGTTTTATCCGCATTTTCCCAATCAGCTTTATAATAATAAGCCTTCCCGATGAGCAAATAGCAATCATCGATCCATTTACCGCGGGCATCGTGGATTTGAATCGCGATAGAGGCCCTGGTAATTACGGAATCGAGGTCACTTTGATTGAGGTTGAGGCTTTCGGCAGAATACGGGTAAAAAGGTAAAAACTCGCTGTAGTTCTCCTGCCTTTCGCGGTTCACGCCGGCCAAGATACCTTGCAACTGGAGATTAGCATGAAAATAATAGTTATAACGTGTAGTCATATTCTGGAAAAACTGTCTTTTCCAGTTCCAGGGTTTGCTTTTCATCTTTTCGGCCGGGGTCTTTTGATTAGCCGGCCTGGTATGCTGTTGCTGTACCTGGGTGGGAGATTTCTGCGCTTGTACCGGCTGTTGAGCCATGGCTGCAAGATTACAGAACATCAATCCACATATAAAAGCTAGATAAATATTTAACAGTCGGGAGCAATTCATGTATGCTTGGGAATATAGGCGAATATATATAACTCGGTAGATAAAAAAATATTTTAAAGATAGGATAATTTTTTTCTTTGGTTAGGAGACAAGGATTATTTGATTAACTTTAGCCCTCTGAAAACTTGTTTTTTGAATTAACCGACTGAGTTCATGCCTTTGGAAAGTAATAAGAAGAAAAAAAGTAAAGTGAATCGTATGGATCGACTCAAGCATAAATACCGCTTGGTAATTATGAATGACGATACGTACGAAGAAGTTACTTCTTTCCGTTTATCACGCATGAGTGTGTATGTAGCGATGAGTACCTTGTTCGTGTTGCTGGTTGCCATAACGGTTGCCACGGTAGTATTTACGCCGTTGCGCTATTATATTCCGGGCTATGGCGACCTCAATCAACGCAAGGAATTTCTATCCTTAAAAATGAAAGCCGATTCGATGCAGAAAGCCATCAATCAACGCGACCAGTATCTTGAAAACGTAAAACAGGTGATCAGCGGCAATTTTACAGGCCAGCTCGATACCACCATGTTAAAAGTACCTAAACACGATAACAGTACTTATTAAACAAGAAAATATAAGTCATACTTGCATGTCATGTTAGATTATTACAATAAATAGTAATATAAAAAACATTACATGTTATAAATAATTATTATCTTACGCAAATTTTAAACCAGAAAAACCTGTAGACCTATGTTTAACCGAGGTAATACAAAGAGCGAGGGCAAAAGCATTTTGCCGACTTCCAATATCAACATTATTGGAGCTGGAACAAGTATCAAGGGGGATATCGTATGTGAAGGCGATATCAGGATCGATGGTTCAGTAGAAGGATTGGTCAGCACTAAGTCTAAAGTAGTAGTAGGACCAGAAGGGAGTGTTTCCGGTGATATTCAATGCGATAGCGCGGATATCCTGGGCCAGGTAACCGGTATCATCAAGGTCGACGATTTATTATTCCTGAAAGGGAATGCAGTAGTAAAAGGAGATGTTTACACCAAGCATTTCGAAATGGAGCCTTCTGCGAACTTCAACGGCCGTTGCCATATGGAAGCTTCCGAAGGAAAGCCTGAAAATAAACATGGAAGAGCGAAAAGAGAGCAAGCACAAGAAGAACAGCCAGCAGAAACCATCGCTTAGTAATAAGCAGTTGCTGCTGAAATACTCCGGGCTGGCATTTCAAATGCTGGTCGCGATCGGTATGGCTCTTTTCTTAGGTTATAAAGTTGATCAGTGGGTTGGTTTAGGCTTCCCACTGTTCATCATCATTTTTTCTTTATTGGCATTAGCACTACTTTTGTGGCAAATTATAAAAGACACTAATAAACCAAATGAAGAAAACTGATAAATTCGTAGTACGGCTGATCGCCTATTTCTTACTGATTTCCGCGGCTTTGTTCGTCCTCAAACCCCAATTACTGGAGCAACAAGCCCATTTTGAAGTATTACTCGCGGGAAATTTCATCATGGCCTGTATCACGGCCTTATCTTACCACCTGAATATCAAGGGGATGCATGCCGAAAATAACCATGCCTTCGTCCGCTTGGTATATGCATCGACCTTTAGTAAACTCTTCCTCTGCCTGATCGGTATTACCATTTACGTATTACTGACCAAGGATCATATCAGTAAACTCAGTATCTTTATCTTGCTTGGTTTTTACCTGGTTTACACCGTCGTGGAAACCATTAGCCTATACGCTTTAGGGAAGAAAAAAAATTGAGAATTTGAAAAAAGAACATCCTTTATCAGCATTAGCCGCCTATTTGCCCAAAGGATCTTTCGATCTAATCTTACCATTCTTAACGGATTATAAAGTTCACCTTACCGTTACGCGGGAAAGACAAAGCGTACTGGGTGATTACCGCCACCCCGTTGCCGGGAAAGGCGGTCATAGGATCAGCGTGAACAGCACCCTGAACCGGTACTCTTTTCTCGTGACCTTGCTGCACGAGTTCGCACATATGATCACGTTCGAATTGTACGGGCATTCAGTAGCTGCCCATGGCAAAGAATGGAAACATGAATATTCCAAGATTTTGAAATCCTTCGTCGGGAAATCCCTTTTTCCCCCGGATGTTGAATTAGCTATCCGGCAAAGCATGCAGAACCCCGGGGCGAGCTCCTGCTCTGATGAGCAATTGATGCGCGTGCTACGTCAATATGATGATAAGAAGGAAAATCATTACCTCGTGGAGCAATTACCGTTGCACCAGCTTTTTAAAACGAAAGATGGCAGGATATTCCGCCGCGGTGAAAGGATCAGGAAAAGATTTCGCTGTGAAGAGGTGGGAACGAGTAAGGTGTATTTATTTAGCCCGGTGTACGAGGTGGAATTAGTCGAAAACTAGGTTGTTATAACATTCATGGAAAGCTATACCCAGGAATTCCAATTGATGTTCCTTGAACTCGAAATTTGGATAAAAAATGGGTGGATATACCGAATTTTGCCACTCATTTTCGTTAAAAACCTCAATACTTAGTTATTACCCCCAACTCAATGTGCAAATAATGCAATTATTCCGCCCCCCGACCCCAAGATTCAATATAGCACTTCTAAAAAGGCATAGGCTATATCGGGATTGTAAGGACTTGAAGAATGTTTTGCCAACAATGTTCCAACCGTTGCCCTACTATTGCTCCATCATTGCCCCATTTGCCCCACTATTGCCCGACTATCTTATAGTAAATACCTGCTCCCGAAGTTCCTATTTTCGTTAAAACTTTTAATTTGTCTGCTAATTCAGTCAGTTCCGTTGTTGCTGTACGTTTCGATATGTCGTTTAACGCTTGGTAATCGCTGTTCGTGATTTTACCTTTTTCTTTCACAAACAAAACCGCTTTTACCTGCCTGTCGTTAAGTCCAAGTGATTGTAAGTGTTCGGCATAATAAATATCTTTTCTGAATACTACCCAAAAGTCCGAACCTTCAACAAGGTAAGACGGCTTGGGAAGTCCTATAGCTACACATAATTCCGTCATTTTACTGATTCCTCGTCCCCAAGATTCAATGTAACCACTTCGGAAAAAAGCGTTAGCAATATCGGGGTTGAACGGTCTTGAGGAATGCTCTTTCAGAAGATTGTTTATTGTCCAATCTTCCGGCAAATGTCCCTCATTCCAGATCATTATACGATCTTTGTAAACACGAATTTGAATTGGCGTTAAACCTGAATAATCTTTGTGAGCAATGGCATTCAACAAGGCTTCCCTAACGGCTTCTCTCGGATATTCATACGTTTCAATACGATTAATTCCATTTTCATAACTGATAATTGCCTTAATGTATTTTGTGAATAGTATATCAAGCGTTTTTTCAATTTGCTCAAACAGATTCCCGTGAATTTCATCTTGGAAAATTAAGTCTGCACTGTTTTCAAAATATCCGATTTTGATATAAGCTCCCGTTACAAATTTTTCGGGGTCGGGGTGGAACAACAAAATTGCAGCTCGTTTCAGATAACTGCCTGACTGTCCGGCAGGCAGGTTTTCAGTAAGTTTTAGGTTTTCAAGCAAACGTTCGTTGTTGTCGGTAAGGTTGTTTTCATCAAGGCGCTTGCTTCTTACTCCACGCTTTTTGAAAAACTCAAAAGTTTCTTGTTTTAAATCACTTACTAAAACTTTAGGTATCGGCACGCTATCCCAGCGCTTTCCCTTTTTATGCAACAAGAACTTTTCCAACGCAACGCCCTTCAATTCTTGTTTGGTACTTCCACTTCGGTAATGGTATTGTCCTTTGTAGCTGATTGCGTTTGAATAAGGTTCAACAATAATTTCCAGATAGTCGCCCTCTTTGGTTTCGTACAAATTCACATCAACCAGAATACCCAAAACATCACGCACTTTATTGGGAATTTCTTCCAGCATTTTTTTAGCATCAGTGATACCCACGACCTTCCCGTTATCGTCTTTACCGATATAAATAGTACCGCCATTTGCATTCGCAAAACCGCAAATCCATTTGAGATATTCGTCTCTCCAACTACTTTTATACTCTGTGCTTTGAGATTCTGACATAATACAAATTTACATTTTATACAGATGAGAATAAAATGCTATTGGGAAAGGAGAAAGCCATGCATGGCATGAAAGAAATTCATCGTAAATGCCCAAATCGAGAACAGCGTAAGGCAAGAGTGGTGGGGTTTCGCAGGCCACAAATGAGCGGGGGGATGGATTTGAAAATTAAACGTCTTTTTTTCATCAATCTTTCACTATATAGCCACAGTGACTTCGTTCTTTGCGTAATAATCCATCCAAGCTTTTATTCTTCCGACAAACATTTTAAGATAGTTTTCTGTCAAAAATATGTTGGACCAATCAAATCTTTGTGCTTGTACTCCAAGATAAAAAATAAAAATAGAAGCACCCGCTTTTGGTATTAACTGGAGCTCTTTTTCAGATAAAAATCTATTGTTATGGTATCCACGTAGGAAGCTTTGAATTTTTAATTCATACTGCTCTTTATCTGATTCTATGAAAAATAGTTGTTTGCAGAAATATCCAACATCTAAAATTTGCCATCCATTTCCGCAATTGTCGAAATCAAAGATTGTGATTCCCTTGTCATCAGTTACAGCCATATTATCATACCAAATATCCAAATGTATAATTCCGTTTCGAGTATTATCAAAATCTGAGTTTTGAAAACTTCGTCCAAATTCCTTAATGAATTCCATTTCTGGCAACTTGTCTGAAAAATATTGCTTTAAATATTCATAAGGTAATTCTATAAGAGACTTCTTATTATATGATACTCGGTTAATGTTCTTGTTTACGGTAAAGTTGTGGATTTTTGCCATTAGAGAACCTATTCGAAAGCAAGTTTCGTTGTCCATAAGTCGAATTTTTCCACCTTGAGCAAAGGAAAAAAGTACAACGTACCTGGTTCCTTCGGGCGCGCTTATTTCTTGAATGAACGCTCCGTCTTTATCTTCAATTGGAAAAGAAACACTTAAATTTTTGTCCTGCAATGATTTCAAAAGTTCAAGCTCTTCAATAATTTCGGCTTTTGACCTCCAATTATGACTATAAACTCGTAAAACGTATTTCGTTTCGGTGTTGGAAAGAAAATACGTGTGATTCATTCCTGTTCTGAATAAAGTACAATTGTATTTATCGTCTAGGCCATATCTTTCTTTCACAAATTCTCCTAATTCTTTGGCAGAAAGAGTAGAGGCTATAACGGGGAATGTTGTCATTGTTTTAGTCGCTAAATTTATGGTTTCGTTGACGAAGGCGTTTTTTCAAGTACATACGAACCTCGGATCTTTCTGAATTTGAATGCTAATTCAAGTTTTAAATCTTCGTATTCCTTTGCTCGTTTATTATTGGAATTTAGATAATCCCGAAAGTCAATTTGCCCAATTTATAAAGCCCTGCCCGGGCTACAGATGATTGACAAGTGAAGCTAGGGCGGCGTTGTCTGTTCGCCAACATAACAAAAATGCGCATGTCGGCGGCTCGTTGTTTCAGTTATTTAGAAATGTCATAATAAAATCCCTTATTTCTTTCCTTTGTCTTTTATTCGCATGGTCGTCCATGTCATTGTGAATTGTATTTGGCAACTTTATGATAGTAATCCCATACTTTTTCTGTTCTTCTTCTGTCGGCAAGACTCCTTCGTCAGCAGGTTGGTCAGTCGAACGCAATGAATAAACTTTAGGTTCAATTGTTCTCGGTAAAGGCATTCGTCTATTGTCTAACGTAATTATTTTGTCAACTATGCCCGGATATTTTTGAGGAAAAAGTGCACACATATCCGCACCATTGGAATGTCCGATTAGAGTAATATGCTTAAAGTCTAACTCAGGATTTGATTTTTTCAGTTCATTTATAACGAATAGAATATTGTCCACTCCCCGTTCCCAAAAAGGTCGTCTGACAATTTGAGGAATTCCGGTTGAAGGAATTAGGCTGTCTGTGGGAAGTTCGTGCTGAATGCTAACTACAAAGTATCCTTTAGCAGCCAAATACGTTGTTAAATAAGAGTAGTATAAATAATTTCCCCCTTCATTTTGTCCATACCCGTGACTAAAGATTACAATTTTAGGGCTGTCAATGTGAGGCTTATAGAATGCTACTGGGATTTCTCTGCTCCTTGATTGGTCAAATAATGTCAAGGTGTCCAATCCCAAGGTATGAGTCTGGCTTTTGGCTATCTTACTATTTGTCAAACAAGCAGTAAAAAGTAAATATGTCAATAAAACCAGGCAAGTATTTTTGTTCATTTTAAAGTTTTTGGAGTGTAACTTGGCAATGACGGCTTACGGTTTGGGTTTTGCGGAAGGGCTAGAAATAGCGAACCAAAAGTTCAACCTTTGCACTTCTGCAAGCCGAAGCCATTTTTGTTGTCTAATTTACGTTTTTCTGCCAAGAAAAACGGCGAAGGCGAAATAGTAGTACGAAAGTTGATGATTTGACTTTCGGCCCGCCTTCATAAGTGCCTTGTTGGCCGTAGTTTTTTTTAATGGTTCCACAATTTTGCAAATAGTTTTGGACAAATCTTTTTCATACTTTCTGGATTTTCTTCTTGCCAAGTAAATTCAAACTGTGGATATTGTCCTTCTTTGGTTTTGAAATTTTCGTCGTCAATATAGTCATACAAACTCTTTCCTGTTCTTTGTTTAAATGCTTCAAGTGCAACATACCAAAAACTTTCAAAGTCATACATTTCTGCATTTTCATCAACTTCAGTTATCAAGTTGTCCGGATTTTTCTTTGCATTGTAGTAAGCGTCTTTTCCTCTCGATATTACCCAATTTCTGAAATATTCAAATCCATCATCAGAACAACCGCCATTCATTATGTAACCTGCACACCACATTTCAGAATTATAAGTGTCATATAAAAGTTTGTCCGTTCGTAAGCGAAAGCCAATCATTTCTTTTGGTGTCAGTTTGCCAATTTCTTTTATTAAAAATTGCTCTTGTTCGTCTTGGTTTCTTGTGCTTTTTAAAGATTTGTCAATTATTGACCAATACAAATCTTCGTCAAGCATTTCAGCAGTTTTGGTCAATTGAGTTGTGTCTATGTTTGTGTTATTAATTTGTCCACTTTCAGAATTTTCTTTTTTCCCGAAAAGTTTGTCAAATAGTCCCATAAAATTGTCTTTTGAGTTTACACAACTAAATAATGTCAAGGAAATCAATGTTAGTATGAGGGTCTTCATAATATTACTGCCAACGGTCTGCGGCTTTGCGCTCGGGCGGGCTTTTTAGCACTAACCTTGATACGAAGCCGAAAGCTCAAATTTAGCACAAATGTTCATACGAAGCACTTCACCCCGACTCACGCAAAACCGCTGTTATGAGCAGGTTTGTTGTCCGACTGTCAGCAAGACAGTCAGACGACAAACCAACTTTACAACTTCTAATGTGATAACTCTTGGAATTTTTTTCTGAACTCAATAGGGTATTGAATTTTTGGAAAAACTTCCTTTGTTCCTCCCGAACCAACAATTCTGATTGTTCCGTAACCAAGTATTCTTCCTAATATTCCTTGGTCAACATTCACACTCTCAATTTTTGAATGGTTCATTTCAAAAGTCTTTCTACTGATTAAACCCGTCTTGATAATGACACGTTTATTTGTGATTGCAAACTCGTCTGTGTATTTGTCAATAAGCGGTGCAATAAAAAGTGTTAAGACTGCTCTTAAATTGCAGAAAATTATCCAATGATAAGTTGTTTCTAATTCAACTTGTTCATCTTTGATTAAATTGTTGTCAACGTATTTTCCCATTTTGTTTTTCCTTTTATGTCCTACTCGTTTGGCTTTTCGGTGTCGCCCTATTTTTTTAATGGTCGCTGGTCTCCATTTTTAAAAATAAAGGATTGTTGTCAGTCGTGAATGACTGTCAAGACGTGTCAAAATGAAAAGTCGGTGGCTCTCTTGTCTGCCACTTTCCGTTGTAGCGTGTCGTTTTAAACTTGCCCATGACTCTCAAATATACGCTATAATCTTCTACCTGGAAACATACCAAGTACCTTTCTACCAACCTCTATAAACAGTTGTTTTTAAGTGTGTTGCTTTGGTATTGCGAGACTTTTTATATTGCCTATTTTGTATAACTTCCTTAGATTTTTTTTGCAAGTAATACAAAATGCGCAATATAGAAGTTGTTGATTTTTCTGGTTTTGACTTTCGGGACGGCTGGCACAATGATGCTCCAATCATTTGGATGGATTTCAAATACCTAGAGCTTTTTGTAACTTGGTAAAGGCAGGGATTTTACATAATTCGTAACTTATTAAATAAAAGATGTCCCTACTTTACCGGCTTTTCAACAGCTCCCAATCATTTAATTTAACCGGTATCCCTTGCCTTAAGCTGTTATGTACAGCGGCTACTTTATCCGTATGTTTCAACAATTCTTCCACCGTCTCGCGGGGACTAGCTGTTTTAATTTTCACGTCGAAACGGACATTCTTCGCTTGCAGGGGTTCACCTCCCCAATCGGCATTGACAATAATCTCCACTTCGGAAATCTCAACGCCAAAACCTGGCGCTTCCTTATACAGTACATTACAATAAGATGCCCCGATGGACATCAACAATAATTCCTCCCCGCTGAAGCCTATCCCGAGCCCCCCGGCCCTGGGAGTTCTATCAATAGTTACAGCCCTCGGCCCTGCCCAGATGGTAGCGGCGCTGGTGTCATGAATCGTTTTGAGATGTACTTGCATAAGCCAACCTTTTTCTACTCAAAATTTACAAAATTGCCGGGAGAAAAACTAGGCTAATTCATTTCTAAAAATAAAGGCCGGTCCTTAAAAAAGAACCGGCCTTCAAAATATCTGGATTCCGTTGCAGGAATACTATTTTTTACGCTGTTGTTGTTGTGTTTTTTGAATTTCTGCCTGGCGTTTCTGCATTTCTTCTAATTTCTCTGCCCACTTCGATTTCTGCTTCGGCTTCTTCTTATTTTCCTGTATCTGTGCATGGATTTTATCATGGTTGATGATAAATTTCTGGATCACCCATTGCAGCAGGATACTGATCACGTTCGATAAGAAGTAATAGAAGGTCAAGGCTGCTGCCAAACGGTTGAAGATACCGAGTAACATTACCGGGAACACGTAAGGCATAAACTTCATTACCGGGTTGCTCTGATCGGTCATACCACGGTTGTAGAATGCCAAGAACAAGCTGGAAACCGTCATCAAGATCGTGAACAAACTGACGTGGTTACCATAAAAAGGAATGTTAAACCCGAGGTGCAGGATGGAATCGTAAGTCGACAAATCCGCTGCCCACAAGAAACTTTCCTGGCGCAACTCGATAGAGGACGGGAAGAAACTATACATTGCCACGAGGATCGGCAATTGCAATAACGCGGGGAGACAACCACCCAAAGGATTCACCCCTGCGCTACGGTACAGCTTCATCTGCTCCATGCCGAAAGCCTGCTGATCATCTTTTAACTTCACCCTGAGCTCATCTAACTCCGGTTTCAGTACCTTCATTTTAGCGGCAGAAACATACGATTGGTATGTAAATGGCGCGATCAGCAAACGGATGAAGATCGTCAGCAAGATGATGATGATCCCGTAGTTGTGAATAAAGCCGCTTAAGAAGTTAAATACAGGGATGATAATCCACTTGTTGATATATTTCACGAAGAAGAAGATACCGCTACCCAAGGGGATGATACTTTCCAAATCGATATCATAGCTTTTAAGGGTCTTGTAATGGTTCGGCCCGTAATACACTTCCATCGGGAAGCTATAATTGCCGGAGTGATTATAGGGTAAAGTCAATGTTGTTAAAGATTGACCAACGATATTAGCACTTTCCGGAATTTTGGTGGAAATATATGCAGAATCAAAGTTGTTGTTTTTCGCGATGAAAGTCACGTTGAAAAACTGCTGTTTGAAGCTAACCCATTGCACTTTTTCATCTAGCTTCAGCTCACTTTTGCGGCTCAAGGTAAAATAATCGTGTTCATGTGCACCGGTACGGTAATGCACCTGGTTATTCATCCTTTCATTCTGCATGTCTTGCTCTTGCTTATCAAATTGAGCATTCCATTGCAGCGCGAGATTTCCCTTGATAATATCTTGCATCCCAACTACCCTTACATCGAAATTCATCATGTAGCTACCGGTAGATAGCGTATATACGTATTCGATATATTTATTAGGATCCAGGGTGTTCAAGCGGTAAGTGATGGTTTGGGAATTATCGCCCTTGGTAACTTGCCCGCCGGTAAAATATAAATCGGAAGTATTAAGATCCTTATCATTCACGGGAATTTTCAGCCCGATCCTGTTAAATGAACCTTTTTTCAGGTATAGTGGTTTCTTGTCGAAAGTCTTGAACAATTTCAATTCCACCTCCTTGGGTGTTCCTCCCTTGTTGGAGAAAGTGAACTTAGCCACTTCGTTTTCCAACACTACATCTTGCTCAGTACCGGTGGAGGCAGGTAAGAATACGCCGTATTCGGTATTAAGTTTCGCGGAATCTACCTGGCCGGATGGCAGGGTAGCAACAGGAGCAAGCTCTTCTTTTGGCTTATTGGCTAGAGCGATAGAATCTTGACGCTGCTTCTCCTTGACGGCTTCGACTTGTTGCTTTTGATTGAATACGAAGTACCCTATCAACAAAGCACCTAACAAGACGAACCCGATTATCGAATTTCTATCCATGTAATGAAATTAAAATTTGAGGAGCAAAGGTAAGCATGATTCGGCAAAACCGGAAATAGGAATCCACTCCTTAAGGCTAGTTTAATGTTATTTATGTTAAAAATATATGAAAACGCTGTTTTTAACTACCATTTCCTGGGTATTTTTCATCTATTTATAGGTATATAGGTAGTATTTATATTAATTCACTTATAAATAAATATATATTTGTAGAAATTAATCTAGCAGTTCGAGTAATGTTTAGCTTTTTTAAAAGAAGGAAGCAATCGCCAGAGCACCCCAAAACTTTTCAAATTGAGGATTTCCCATGGAGAGATCAATATTTCTACCGGCTCAAACCTTGGTTTTGGTATTCGGATCGTATCATCGCTATCGCTGATACCCCGGTATATACCACTTTGGAAGGTTGGTCGCACCAGGTTTACCTTGATGCCAGGGGGCAAACTACGGTATCGGGGTACCTTCAATTTTTATCGGCGCAATATGAAAGCGCTTCCTTATCCCCTTTATATTCCTTGGTATTATCCCAATTGGATCAATTGCACCGCAATGATTTAATCGCTTTTTCCGAGGTCCCGGTGGTATTATCTCCCGGTATCGAGCATCCCAATCAATTCTTGGGCAGCTCCAGCTTACAATAAAATGTATACAACACGGTCAATTACTACAGCGAGGTGTAATAAAAAAGGTAAAGGCCGACCGCTTGGTCGACCTTTATTCTTATTATGTCAGACAAAAAGTTAACTAATCTTGTTGCGCTACTTTCTCTTCCATCCCGGCAGATTTGCCATTCTTATTTTCAGCATAGCATTTAGCTGCCTTGACAAACTCCACGAAAGTAGGCGCGGGACTTTCCACCGTGCTTTTCAGTTCCGGGTGGAATTGAACGCCCACGAAGAAAGGATGATCGCGTAATTCCACGATTTCCACGAGGCCGCTACCGGGGTTTTTACCCGAAGGAACCAAGCCCGCTTGTTCGAAAGCTTCCAAGAATTCATTGTTAAACTCGTAACGGTGACGGTGGCGTTCGCTGATCGCGCTAGCACCGTAAATAGCTTCCGCCTTGGAACCCGGTGCGAGATCACAAGCATACGCCCCGAGTCGCATCGTACCACCTTTAACGGTGATTTTCTTTTGCTCTTCCATCAGGTTAATTACCGGGTACTGGGTATCCGGGTTCATTTCCACGGAGTGTGCATCTTTCCAACCGATCACGTTCCTAGCGTATTCTACCACGGCCATTTGCATACCCAGGCAAATACCGAAGAACGGTAATTGGTTTTCGCGGGCGTACTGGATCGCGGTTATCTTACCTTCGATACCACGGTGACCGAATCCCGGTGCAACTAACAAGCCATCCAGGTTCTTCAGTTTTTCCGCGACATTTTCCGGCGTAATAAATTCAGAGTGAATATTTTGAACTACAACTTTGCATTCGTTTACAGCCCCTGCATGTACGAAAGATTCCAAGATCGACTTGTAAGCATCCTGCAATTCCACGTATTTACCGATCAAACCGATCGTTACCTTGGATTTTGGATATTTCAATTTATCGAGGAACTCTTTCCATTTGATCAATTCGGGATCTTTCTCAACGGGCAAGCCCAATTTCTTCAAGCAGATCACGTCCAATTTCTCACGTTGCATCTCTAATGGAACCTCGTAAATAGTGGGTACATCGTTTGCTTCGATGACCGCATCAGCCTGGACATTACAGAATTGCGCGATTTTTTTCTTCAAATCGCGGTACAAAGGTTCTTCCGTACGGCAAACGATGATATCGGGATGAACGCCATTTTCACTCAACAACCTCACGGAGTGTTGCGTAGGTTTGGTTTTCAATTCCTTAGCTGCACGTAAATAAGGAATCAAGGTTAAATGCACCACCAGGCAATCTTCCTCGCCTAATTCCCATTGCAATTGACGAACCGCCTCGATATACGGCAGCGATTCGATGTCACCCACGGTACCACCCAATTCGGTGATCACGATATCAAACTTGCCGTCTTTTCCTAATAAAAGGATACGCCTCTTGATCTCGTCGGTGATGTGCGGGATAACTTGGACGGTTTTGCCCAGGAAAGCGCCTTCACGTTCCTTGTTAATAACTGTTTGATAAATACGGCCGGTAGTCACGTTATTAGCCTGGGAAGTAGGCGTATTCAAAAAACGTTCGTAGTGACCGAGGTCAAGATCCGTTTCTGCACCATCTTCGGTTACATAACATTCCCCATGCTCGTAGGGGTTTAAAGTCCCTGGATCCACATTGATATATGGATCAAATTTCTGAATTGTCACTTTAAAGCCGCGCGCTTGCAATAGTTTAGCAAGAGAAGCTGCTATAATTCCTTTACCCAATGAGGAAGTAACACCTCCTGTAACGAAGATATATTTTGCCATAAAAACTAAATTCTGAAAAGGTACTTGACCTAAAGAGGAAGCCGCACTGTTTGGTGATTTGTCAAGTATTTTACTTCCGTAGGTCATGCAAAGTTACTAAAATTTACTGCCCAGCCAAACATTTTATGGAGCTCCCGGGCTAGGATTTTTCAAAACCAGCCACGGTAAAAGGTTTTAAGATCAGTTCTTTGCAGTTACCTTTCCTTAACGTAAGTTTGCGTCCTGAAAACAAGAACAAAAAAATGACTCTGACGCCGAAAAAAGCACAAGATTCCCTGATCCAGATGACGGAACTCGTACTTCCCAATGATACCAACACCTTCGGAAACCTGATGGGTGGCCGGTTGATGTACTGGATGGATATTGCTGCGGCCCTCTCCTGCATGAAACATTGTGCAGCCCCCGTTGTAACAGCTTCGGTAGATAATATCTCCTTCGAAACCCCGATCAAACTCGGAAACGTGGTGCATATTGAAGCCAAGGTTACCCGTGCCTTTAATACTTCGATGGAAGTTCATATGAAAGTTTGGGGCGAGGACCCGGTGATGCAATACCGCTACAAGTCCAACGAGGCATTCATGACTTTCGTAGCATTAGATCCTAACGGCAATTCAAGACCCGTTCCGCCGATTACCCCCAGTTCCGATGATGAAATCAAGTTATTTGAAGGAGCCCTCAGGCGCCGCCAGCTACGCTTGATCCTGGGCGGTAAAATGAAACCTGCGGATGCGAACGAATTGAGGGCGCTGTTCTTCGAACAATCTTAATTCCGGCTATTTTTCTAATCAAATATATTCGGGTTAGCAGTATCCCCTGCTAGCCCGTTTTTTATTATTACAAATTAGTTTTATATTAATATTTTTATAATATATAAATAAAGTCAATATAACTGGCATTTTATAATAATTAGTGCCTTACATTTAAGTTATTTATATAGATAATTATAAAATATATATCGACTTAACTTAAAAAGGTATATTTTTTACAATCATAACCATATTAATATATTTTTTCAAGCCTATTTACTATCTTCATATTGTTATTACGGACGCCAACTAACAACGATCTAAACGATTGCCAACAGGAACTCCGTTACTATAACCCTATTTGACTAAACTCACCATGGTAACCTTTAAAAAATTCTTAGACAAGGAAGTCGTTCGCTTGTTCTTGATAGTGCGACCTCCATGCGGCGAAGAAAAGATGACAGACATAGACATTTCCGTAGGATTAGTGTTACTGGACGATACAGATTCCCTCCAGGTTATTTCTACTAACAAGGCCGATAAATGGACGCCTTGTACCTTTACAGACAACATACCTTCGGAAACTTTTTCATGGGGCGATTATCCTAGCCGGATGAAAAAATGGATGAAGCATGATGAAGATGAAGAATATGATCACGAGCTGTATGAAATCACGGCGGTGCCTGAATTTAGCCATATCGTAGGCCAGAGCATCCAGGACGTGGAAATATTGCATATCGATGAGCAATCTCCTTTCGGGGTGAAGTTGATGTTCGAGAAAGATTATATTGTTTCCAGTCCTATCCCGGCCGGCAATACGATTGAAACCAAGCAGTTTAACCAAGGCAATAAGATTCACCATTTCGCTAAAGTATGGAAAGCGCGTTTCGCGAGCTTGAAATATAAACTGGAAAACGGTTATATCGAATAAGATAATTTTCTTCTCATATCCCGGCTTTCAAACCGGGATATGAATTTTCCTACCGGGCTTCCCATTCCTTATAAAACTGGTCGAGGTATAACTCCATGAATTGATGGCGTTCGATCGCCATTTGCCTGCCTGTAGCGGTATTCATCAAGTCTTTTAGTTTCAATAATTTTTCGTAGAAGTGGTTGATGGTAGGACTTGTTGCCCGCTTATATTCTTCTTTACCCAGGTTCATTTCCGGGGAAATAGCAGGATCGTAAAGGGGCCTATTTTTGAATCCCCCGAAATTAAATGCTCTCGCGATACCGATAGCTCCGAGGGCATCCAACCTGTCGGCATCTTGCACGACCATCAGTGCGGGTGTTTTTTCAACCCCTTCATTGTGGCCACCTTTAAAAGAAATATGCCGGATGATAAAAATAACTTCATCGATGACCGCTTGATCTACGCCGGTGCGGGTTAAAAATTCCTTGGCTTTCATCGGCCCGATTTCTTCATCGCCGCCGTGAAATTTTGAATCGGCAATATCGTGCAGCAAAGCGCCTAGTTCTACGGCAAACGTGGGGACAGATTCTTTACCCGCAATGTATTTCGAAGTTCTCCACACCCTTTCGATATGAAACCAATCATGGCCACCCTCGGCATGTTTAAGTTCTTCTTGTACGAATGAAACGGTTTGTTGAATAATGGATTCTTGATGCATGGAGCGAAAATAGGTTGATTTTCCGCATCGATCAATTTTCAGGATGATTTCTTCTCTACGAGGGGCGCGGTAATTTTATTCAATTGCTTTACTTTTTCAGCAAAATCGCCCTTCAACCGCTCCCTTAACTGGTTTAAATTATGTAATAATTCATTGATGCCATCGGGCAGGGAATCTTGCAATACTTCCTTGATCCTTTTGGCAATGGTAGGCGACTTACCATTAGTTGATATAGCAATTTTTAAATTTCCCTTTGTAACGACGGAGCCAAGGTAAAAATCGCATAGCTCCGGTGTATCGGCTACATTGATCAGCACTTTGCTTGCCTTGGCTTTTTCCCAAACGCATTGATTTAATTCACGATCATTTGTTGCGGCAATAACCAGTTGTTTTCCGAAAACATCTCCACAACTGAATGGCTTTTGTACCAATTCCACCCCGGAAGAGCGTTGGGCCAAGGCTTCCAGCTCCGGTTTGAAAAAAGTAGCCACCACGGTAATCCTGGCAGCAGGAGCATTTTGCAGCATGGCATTGACTTTCTCGAAGCCAATATTCCCCCCACCAACTACCAATACCTGGAGTTGTTCCAATTTGAAAAATACCGGGAACAAATGATTTTCATCCATTAGACAGCAATTTTATAATCAGTTGCCAACTTGGCCTGTAGCGATTGAAATGCTTCATGAAACCGAACAACCTCACCTACGATAATAATCGCGGGGTTTGATAAATTTTTCTCTTGGGCAATCTTCTGTAAATCTGATGCGATACCGACACCGACTTGCTGGTTATCTAAAGAACCGTTCTGTATGATTGCGGCGGGTGTATGACCTGCTCCCAAGTTACTATAAATTTGACCAATTTCCGCCAGTTTATTCATTCCCATCAGGATGACAACAGTCGTGTTGGCTTGGACAGCAAATTCTAAATCGCGGGATAATTTTCCATCCTTTGTAGTTCCGGTGATCACCCAAAATCCTTCGCTCACATTCCTGGCCGTAACTGGTATCTGGTTAAGCCCCGGTACGGAAATAGCGCTGCTGATACCCGGTACTACTTCGGTTTGAATATTAAACTGTTGCGCGAAAGCAACCTCTTCTTGCCCGCGACCAAAAACGAAGGGATCACCGCCTTTCAGGCGCACCACGTTTCCGAAGCTCAAAGCATATTGAACGATCATCCTGTTGATTTCGTCCTGGGAATATACATGTGTACCGGCCCTTTTGCCAACGAAACGTTTCAGGCAATTTTGCGGTGCATGTTCTAATAACTCGTTATTCGCCAACGCATCATATAAAATAACGCGGGCTTCTTGTATGGCCTTCAATCCTTTCAAGGTGATTAATTCCGGATCGCCCGGACCGGCACCTACCAAGGTTAATTTCGGTTGTATTCTTTGCATGGCGCTTGAATTAATAAGTTTAAAGGTTGGTTTTCGATCTTACTGCTTTAAGCATTTACGGTTTGTGCTGTTTTATTAGCGCGGTACTGTTGAGATGCTTTATAAAATTCCTTGGCTTGTTGAAAATATTGTTCTGCAAATGCAGCTGATGGTTCTTGTTTGTTGATCTCCAAAACCATATCCTTGAAATTTGAAACGGGGAATCGCCTGGTTTCTTCGAAATGTTTTTCAAAATCATTGATGATGCTGATCTGTGTATTGCAGCTAACACCATCATCCAGCAATAAAGCTTTTGCCGATTGTACGAAACAGGAATATGCATGATAAATCGCATCGGCGTAAGCCCCGGCGGTAATCGATTCGGTTGCCAAAAGCAACTTTTCTTCCGCCTCGTATAGCAAGGTTGCAATCAGGTCAATCACGACGCCCGCACATTCCCCAACGCCAATAGCGGTTGCAAAATCATTCGCTTGTCCCCAATCGATGAAGTCTTCATCCTGTAAAGTGGTTAAATCAGCCAACGGTTTTAACAGGTCATAAAAATATCTTTCGCCACGACGATCGTAATAATCGTTGAACAGCTCACCTTCCTGCAAATTGGTAGCATAATCATTCAAAACACTTCTCAATACATCCGGTCCGCGTTTGCTTGGCACTTTCAACACTTTATCTGCCACCCTTCCGGCGCCGTTTCCCATGGTTCCACCGCCCAGCAAAACCTGCAATGCCGGCAACACTTTACCCTTGCTCTTCATCGATGAACCGTGGAAACCGATATTAGCCATTCCATGTTGACCGCATGAGTTCATACATCCCGAAATCTTGATCTTGATATCGGTGTTATAAATTAATCCCGGGTATTCTTCCTGGATCACCTGCTCCAACGCCACCGCGATGCCTGTACTGCTGGAAATACCGAGGTTACAAGTATCGGTACCGGGACAAGCCGTGATATCGGCTACACTGTTAAAGCCGGGTGCTGCCAAGCCGACAGCTTCCAATTGACTGTATACATAAGCCAGGTGTTCCCCGCGGATGAATTTCAACAACAATCCTTGGTTCACGGTTACCCGGACATCATCGGCAATTACGGGTTGTAATTTCTCAATTAGGAGACGGGAAATATCGGAAGAAATATTCCCCAGCAAAACGCGCACGTAAGCACCGAAGAAACCCGCTTGTTTTTGCTCGAAAACATTGGTCTTTTTCCACTGCTCGAATTGTTGGGGATTTTCTATTGTGTATGCAGGTAAAGCACCGGGCGTTTCACTCGGTTCCGTAGCAATCCATGCATCAGCATCGATGGGTACCACCTTATTTTTTACTGCTGTAAACTCTTCTTTTACCAATTCCTCGAATGCTTCCATCCCGATTTTCTGTACCAAGAATTTCATCCTGGCCTTATGGCGGCTAGAACGTTCGCCATGACGGTCAAAAACACGCAACACACTTTCGATATAAGGAATCAGTTGATCAGCCGGTAAAAACTCGAAGGCCACCTTTGCCAATTGTGGTTGGGCGCCCAATCCCCCGGCAATCATTACTTTGAATCCCCTCACTTCCTTGCCGTCAATAAGCTGGATTTTAGGAATCACACCAACATCATGCATATATGCAAACGCGGTATCCTTATCAGAAGAAGAGAAAGACATTTTGAATTTACGACCCATATCTTGGCAGATTGGGTTCCTCAAGAAATAACGGAAAGCTGCATCCGCGTATGGAGTTACATCAAATGGCTCATCCGGATCGATGCCCGCAGCATCCGAAGCCGTAATATTTCTCACGGTATTACCGCAAGCTTCGCGGATCGTGATATCATCTTGCTCCAGTTGGCTCCACAATTCGGGCGTTCTATCCAGGCTCACGAAATGCACCTGTATGTCTTGGCGGGTAGTTAAATGCAAATTCCCGGTAGAAAACTCATCCGAAATATCCGAGATCCTTTTCCATTGCGCGAGGGTCATTTTACCGTAGGGCAACTTAATGCGCACCATTTGAACACCTGGTTGACGTTGACCGTAAACGCCGCGTGCCAGGCGTAGGCTGCGGAATTTCTCATCAGGGATTTTCCCTTCGCGGAACAGGCGTATTTTCTGTTCCAATTCGATAATATCTCTTTCGACGATCGGATTTTCGAGTTCTGTTCTGAAGCTTTGCATTGTATTAATAAGTTGATGAAAGCGAATAATTAATAATTGAGCATAAAAAAACCCCTGGCTATTGCCGGGGGCCCCATCGCGAGGAACGTTGTCAACCGTCCATCTAATACATAAGGTCCCCTATTCTGTTGACATACAACAGCACATCTTCATGCAAATATTGATCCTATTACCCATAATCCTATAGATTTTGTAGAGTAATACAAAGGTAGGCATCGAGATGATAATTCCAAAACTTTTTTGAAGAATTTTTACAGGCTGTAGATAGAAATGTGAAATGATTTTGCCAAGGCTTATTGGCGCTGGGGTTCAGGTTGTTATTAGAGGTTGAGTTAACTGAACGCGGGTTGCAGTTGAAAGGGTTAACTTCAGCTATCAATACTTATATATAGTATAAAGCATAATTTTTTGGTTTAAATCAGCTCTTTAGCTAGGGTTGCCATCTATTGGCGGGTAGATGGCAACTTTTTTATGCTGTTTCCGTCATCAAAGTAGACCTCGACAGCTCACAACCTAACAGTGCGTATTTTCTCGTTAACCCCCAATGATAACCACCAAGGCCACCTTCCTTGCGGATAACACGGTGACAAGGAATTAAGAAAGCCACCGGGTTGTTTCCCACGGCATTCCCTACTGCCCGCTCCGCACCCGGCCGACCGATTTCTTGTGCAATTTGGCTATAGGTTGCCAAACTACCACCGGGGATCCTCAATAATGCCTCCCACACTTTAACCTGGAAGTTAGTTCCCTTAACGAGAAGGTGGATTTTATTAGCCCTATTGCCATGAAAAATTTGATGGATAATATTAGCCGTTGCGATCTTGTCTTCTTGGAAATCCGCGGCGGGCCAATTATTCTTGGCTTCTTCCAAGGCCCCGGTTTCATCCAATTCCCCGAGAAAAGCCATCGAACATACTCCCCGCTTAGTGATCGCTATAAAACATTGCCCGAAAGGTGTTTCATGTACTCCATATAATATGCTTAACCCTTTACCACCCAGCTTATATTCTGCCGGGGTCATCGCTTCGAGCGTAACGAAATGATCATATACCCGGGATTGCGTTGACAACCCGGCCAACTCCGCCGCTTCCGGTAGATTTTGCACATCGCGGATCTTCGATTTGAGGTATTGTGTCGTGATGAATTGTAAAAACTTCTTAGGGCTAACCCCTGCCCATTCTGTAAACAGGCGTTGAAAATGGAAATCGCTCATGTTTACATGCGCCGCCACTTCTTCCAAGCCCGGTTGAGATTTGAAATTTTCCACGATATAAGCAATCGCGGCAGACATTTTATCGTAATGATATTGCATTTCCTTCATCATAAAATTACATTTTATTTTCTCGCTACGGTACAAATATAGCTACTGTTACCAGGCACCCACAACCCGAAATTTGCGAATTTGGTTTCATTCCCGGCTCTAAATGAAGTATCTTTGCGGCGCAAAAAGTAGGATTATGCTTAATACGGTGATTTTCGACATGGATGGTTTGCTCGTTGACTCGGAACCCTTATGGGGCCTTGCGATGCGGGAAGTTTTAGATGGCTTGGGCGTTACGCTTACCCCAGCTTTAACCTCGCACACAACGGGTTTAAGGACAAAAGAAGTAGTGAGCTACTGGCATGACTATTTCAAATGGGACAGTAAAA
The DNA here is from genome assembly GCF_002557795.1 of Chitinophaga caeni. Classification (NCBI taxonomy): domain Bacteria; kingdom Pseudomonadati; phylum Bacteroidota; class Chitinophagia; order Chitinophagales; family Chitinophagaceae; genus Chitinophaga; species Chitinophaga caeni. The sequence goes on from NZ_CP023777.1 coordinate 5,238,649, forward strand.
GTCCTGAAGTTGTAACGGACGAAATCGTTGAAAACGTGACACAAAGGATCTTGCAGGAAGGCAGGGCCATGGAAGGGCTGGATTACATTTTACGATTTTTTACAGAGCAGCAATTCAAGATCGGCCTGGCTTCCTCATCGCCGGAAAGTTTAATTCAAGCAGTAGTTGAACATCTAGATATTAAGAAATACTTCCAGGCGGTTGTTTCCGCTGAATTTGAAGCATACGGTAAACCGCACCCGGCTGTTTACCTGGCCTGTGCAGAAAAATTGGGTAGCAGCCCCTTAGATTGTATCGCTTTTGAAGATTCAGTAACCGGGATGACAGCCGCGAAAGCCGCCCGGATGAGGACAGTTGTTGTACCGGAGGCGCATAATTTTCAGGATCCTAGGTATGCTTTGGCTGATTTGAAAATATCATCTTTATTATCCTTCGATGAAAAAGCTTTGAAGGCTTTACAACCGAAATAAGAAGCGATCGAACGGCCCGCTGGTAATGCCCCATTTATCCACTAGCAGTTTTCCCTTTCATAATATAGGAAGCTACGCTTGTGTTCTAAAAATTGACACCTATTCCAGGAAGTAAGTTTTTTTAAGTCTTAGGCTTTGATCATATTAAATCATTGTTGTCCGACTAAATTTTAACCGGGGAGCAATTTGACCCCTCAATAGTTCGATTCAATGTTCATCTGCTCGTTTCTTGTACTTTTTTGCTTGCCCAAAAAAGGTACCAAAAAAGGGCACAAATTGGCCATTACGGCCACCAATTTGATCGCTCGATCCGGCCTTTCTACTACTGTATGGCCAAGCGACCCTTCGCTATCAACAGTGCGAAGTTCCACGGTTTTGTTGGTGGGGCTACCCGGGATTTTGAATGTATCACCCTTCGCTTATGTCCTTGACCTGGTAAGGAATTCAAGTACCTTTAAAGCATTTTTAGTCGGACGACAATGATATTAAATCTACAAAATAAAAAGGGCGCTCCAAAATGCGGAGCGCCCTTTCGTATCTTACAACACAAGGATTAAGCCTTGTATTAGTTGTTGCGAAAATTTGAAAGATTATTCACCTTTCTTTTCTTCACCACCTTCGTTTTGTTTCAATTTCTCTCTCAATTCAGCCAAAGCACCCAAGTCACCTAAAGTAGCTTTTTCTACTTTACCTTGAATGTTTTTCACTGCTTTGCGAGTTTTGTCAGCCTCAACACGTTTTTCTTTCGCTACGGCTTCTTTCTCTTCGGCTTTAGATTGTTCCCAAACTTTGGTGTGAGAAACCAAGATACGTTTTTCGTTGCGATCGAATTCGATGATCATGAATTCTTTCACATCGTCAACGTTGATTGGTTTTTCGTCTTCCGTTTTCAGGTGACGAGCAGGAGCGTAAGCTTCTAAACCGTATTGTAATTGAACAGTAGCACCTTTTTCATCTTTCTTCACCACGGTACCTTCATGGATGGAACCAATTGGGAACACGGTTTCGAAAGTATTCCAAGGATCTTCTTCAATTTGTTTGTGGCCGAGGCTCAGCTTGCGGTTTTCCTTGTCAATACCTAAGATTACTACATCGATTTCGTTACCTACTTTCGTGTATTCACTTGGGTGGTTGAAACGTTTGATCCAGCTCAGGTCAGAGATGTGGATCATACCGCCGATACCGGTTTCCAATTCAACGAACACGCCGTAAGGTGTGATGTTTTTAACGATGCCTTTGTGACGGCTATCTAATGGGAACTTAGTTTCGATTGTAGACCATGGATCTTCTGTCAATTGCTTGATAGAAAGGCTCATCTTACGTTCTTCTTTGCTCAGGGTAACTACCACTGCTTCGTATTCTTCGCCTAATTTGAAGAATTCTTTAGCGTTGATAGGGGTAGAAGCCCAAGAGATTTCAGATACGTGAACTAAACCTTCCACACCTGGTAAGATTTCCAAGAAAGCACCGTAATCTTCGATGTTCACCACTTTACCTTTTACTTTAGCACCTTCGGTGATGTTAGCAGGTAAAGTATCCCATGGATGTGGAGTTAATTGTTTGTAACCGAGGCTGATACGTTTTTTCTCGTCGTCGAAGTCCAATACCACAACGTTGATCTTTTGATCCATTTGCAATACTTCGCTCGGATGAGAGATACGTCCCCAGCTGATATCAGTGATGTACAACAAACCGTCTAAGCCGCCCAAGTCAATGAACGCACCGAAGTCGGTGATGTTTTTGATAGTACCTTCCAATACTTGACCTTTTTCAAGTTTGGAGATGATATCCACCCTTTGTTGCTCGATATCGCTTTCGATAAGCGCTTTGTGAGAAACCACCGCGTTACGGATTGCTTCATTGATTTTAACCACTTTAAATTCCATGGTTTTACCAACGAATTGATCGTAGTCGGTAACTGGTTTCACATCGATTTGAGAACCCGGCAAGAAAGTTTCCATACCGTAAACGTCCACGATCAAACCACCTTTAGTTTTGCTGGTAACAGTACCAGTAACCACTTCGCCAGTTTTGTAAACGTCCACGATTTTTTCCCATGCGCGTTGCATACGAGCTTGTTTACGGCTCAGGTGCAAGTTACCGGAACGGTCTTCTTTCTCAACTACCAAAACCTCAACTTCGTCACCGATTTTCAGGCCCGGCATGTCGCGGAACTCGTTCAAGGAGATCAAACCATCAGATTTGAAGCCGATGTTGATTACCGCATCCGTGTGAGTCAAACCTACGATTGTACCCGTAAGTAAGCTGTTTTCGTCAAATACTTTGAAAGTACTGTCGTACGTAGCATCATATTTGGCTTTTTCTTCTTCTGAGTAAGAAGAAACGTTACGTTTGTCTACGCTCCAATCGAAATCGTCGTGAGCAGTAGCAACAGGCGCATTTGTTGTTGCTGTTTCGGCCGCTGCTTGCGGAGCCTGTTGTTCAGCATTTTGTTCGTTAATAATGTTGTTTTCTTCCATTTAAAAATTTTTAAGAGGAGCAAAGATACTAATAAATGCTGTAAAATCGGGCTGTTGGCGGAAGTTTCTGGCCATTGATCACATTATTTTAACCAGGCTTGAACAAATAGTTGTAAAAATTATTATTATATAAAAATAATTGTATTGATAATGAGTTCAACTTGACTTGGATAGCTTGAAATGCCTGTTCAGTACGGCCTTGGAAAGCCAGGCCCTTTTTTTACATTTTTTTATATGAAATTTGTAAGACCAGGTTGAATATTTTGCTTTAATTTACCATTATGAACGGGACTTCTTTTAGATCTGAAATTCGCTTTTGGTTAAGGCAGGGCAATATGGTGAATTATCTGCTGTTTGCCAACGTGATCGTATTCTTGGTGCTTGGTATTTTGTATGTCCTGGCTCATTTGACACCGGCTGCCGTGGCTCCTATTTACGGCTTCCTCAACGATAACCTCTCCCTGCATAGCAACCCCAAGGTGTTCATCACTAAACCCTGGGGGATCATTACATACATGTTCGTGCAGCTCAACGTGTTACATATCTTGTTTAACATGTTGGTCTTCTATTGGTATGGAAATTTATTCCGCACGGAGCTGGGCAACAGGCGTGTACTGCCGGTTTATATACTTGGCGGGATCGTAGGCGGGTTATTTTTTATGTTGTTGTACCAAGTATTGCCGGGATATTCGGCGGTAGACGTTCCCTTGATCGGTGCTTCCGCTGCCGTCATGGCTTTTTTACTCGCGAGCGCTACCGTTTTACCAAACTTGGAGTTGAACCTGTTCATCTTCGGTTATGTCAAGTTGAAATATATCGCTGCTGCTTTCCTGGTCATCGACCTGGTCATGATTCCCTTCGGTAACTGGGGCGGTATTGCTTCGCATCTCGGTGGCGCATTATTCGGGTATTTGTATGTCAGCTACCTCCGCCGCGGCGTGGATATGGCGCAACCCCTGATTTGGTTGTTTACAAAGTTGGCCAACATGGGTTCGGGTGCCGGCCCCGGGGAAAGAAGGGCATTCAGGCCCAAAAAATCACCTTTAAAGGTCGTTAAAACCAAGAACGAGGAAAATGTGCAGCAAAAACTCGATATCCTGCTCGATAAAATCAATGAAAAGGGTTACAATAGCCTTAGCAGCGAAGAGAAAAAGTGGTTGAAAAAATATAGCGACAGCAAGGATTAAATTCTAATTAGAGCCTGCAAAGAGCCACCATTAACCACGTATTTAGCACTCAAATTCAAAAAACAACCGGTTGATAGGAAAACAACCAAAACATACTGTTTCCCAGCAACCGGTTTTATTATTGTTCGATAAAAATTATTGCTTCGGAAGATGCTCCAGGTCGATTGCAGGGGGCACTTTCGTAGCAGGGCGTTCAATCATACTGCCCTTGTACTGGTTTCCAACTTCGCGGAAACCGCCAGAAAACATGTAGAACATCCCCTTCTCAAGCCCACCGCCAACATCGAACCGCTGGTGTACTTTCGGGTTTGCCGTGGTGGAAAAACGGGCTTTTGTTAATTCGATCCATTCACCCTTGGCGGTTCTCACCCATTGGTTGCCATAGCGAGCTTTGAAGAAATCTTCACCGTTGTCACTAAAATTTTCAACGAACGAATAAAGTCCGCCCAGGTATTTACCGCCGGATTTGGCTTTATCCCAGGTGGCGATCAGCTTCCATTTCCCAACGGCAGGATCGAAGAAATAGCCGCTATACACGGTATGATCCCCGTTCGGTTTGGCATGAACCAATAGCTTGTAAGTAGTTTCGGCTTTCCAGTTAAATTTCCAGAAGCTCTGTCCCCCGCTACCTTCGTTTCCGAATTCATTGATCGTCACATCTTTACCTTTGCGAACTAATTTCACGGCATACTCTTCAGGAATCTGCTTGGGATCTTGGGTATCGTAAGCGCTCCAGATTGAGAAAAGCACCCTTCTTTCCGTTTTACTGTTAATCTGTATCCCGAAATAACCGCCGCTGAAACCATTTACCATGTAATAAGAATGCAATGGCTGCGCGTCGGCAGGTACATTAATTTCATTATAAAACCACTCAACATCGCCGCTGTTAGGAGGTACGGGGTAAGATAAATGGGTGGCGGGAGCGCCGCGGTAACGGCTGGCGTTGTACTGGATGCTCTCCGCGTTGGGTCCTGAGAACAATACATCCTCGATCATCGGTAAGCTGCTTCCTTCCAGTGCATGAATTTCTACGGCATGGTAGCCTTTCGCGGTAACATTATATTCGCCAACGGGCAAAGTAATGCTAGCGGAACCGGCAGGTACGTTCAAAGCTTTCTTTTCATTACCCAACTGCACAGACAATTTGCTGGCGGCACTGCCCGGTTGCAATTTTAAAGATAGCGCCAGGGGCCCCGGTTGATTTACCAGGAAGAAGGTTTTTGTATACCCTTCCTTGCTTTTCCAAGCCCTTAAACCGCCACGGCCAATTTCACCGTTGCCTGCATCCCTGCTAGGATACACGTAAGCGTTACTGAAAAGTGGTACGGCGGTCGTATCCGGGGCATTTGACGCTGCTATCGATTGTTCACTGTACAAAAAGCTACAGGCAAAAGCAGTAGCTATAAATAATTTAGTCATAGTTTGGCTGATTTGTATTACATCTTTGCGAACTCAAGATACTGAATGATTCCCTGGGTTTGTTACCTTTCAAATAGAAATACATGTATTTTGTACACTTATTTTACCATAGGTGTTCAAAACAGGCTTCCGGGGAGATGAAAATGTGGTTGCGGGAGTAGAAAAATAGCTGTGTCGATAATTTCTTGTTAACTTTGTAAAAGGATTACAACCTGGTCAACTGGCTTCAATTGCAGATAAATATTAACAGAACGAATGAAAACTTTCAACGTACCCGTAATTTACCGTAGCCCGCTCATTACCGCGATCAAGCAAAAGCGCAAACAGCAAGATAAGATGAAGAAGGATTTCAGCCCGACTCATTTAGATTTCGGGCCGGTAAAAATATTGCTGGCCAGGCATTTCGGTTTTTGTTACGGGGTGGAGAACGCGATAGAAATAGCATTTAAAACCGTGGAAGAAAACGAAGGTAAAAGGATATTTCTCCTCAGCGAGATGATTCATAACCCGCAAGTAAACCAGGACCTGCTTTCGAGGGGTGTACAATTTATCATGGACACGCAGGGAAAACAGCTGATTCCTTGGGATGAACTACATGCGGAAGACATCGTGATCATTCCCGCATTCGGAACGACACTTGAAATTGAAGGTATACTGAAAGCCAAGGGTATCCAACCTTTGCAATATAACACTACCTGCCCATTCGTAGAAAGGGTTTGGAATAAGGCCGAGCAGATTGCAGGTAAGTCCTACAGCGTCATCGTGCATGGCAAGCCCAAACACGAAGAAACGCGCGCTACCTTTTCGCACAGCCGTTTACATACCCCGACCGTGGTTGTTAAAGATATGGCGGAAGCGGTCCGGTTGGCAGATTATATCCTCGGTAAAAAAGAACCTTCTCAATTCTATGAAGAATTTAAAGGTCAATATTCTGAAGGTTTCAACGTGGAGAAAGATCTGCAACGTGTAGGCGTGGTCAATCAAACAACCATGTTGGCCTCGGAAACACAGGCGATTGCCGATTTCATCAAGCAAAGCATCAAGGAACGTTATCAACTCGATGATGCTAATATTGGCGACCGTTTTGCAGATACGAGGGATACCCTTTGTTATGCCACCAATGACAACCAATCTGCTGTCATCGGGATGTTACAAGAACCCGCAGATTTGGCCATCGTTGTCGGCGGTTACAACAGCTCCAACACCTCGCATTTGGTAGAGCTGTGCGAAGAACATTTACCGACCTTTTTTATATCCTCCGCCGATAAGATTATCAATAAACAGGAAGTACTACATTACGATTTCCATCGCCATGAAGAATTGCATTCCCTTCAATTCCTGCCGGAAAAAGATACCGTTACTATATTGCTTACGAGCGGCGCATCTTGCCCGGACGCTATCGTGGAAAACGTGATTGAAAAAATCCTCGAACTTCACGGAATACATGATGGGATTACACAGATTTCACGGAGTCTTTAAAATATCTATCGAGATATTTTGCAAGCAGCTTCTATTTATTGTATCAATTGCTATGTAAATGGGTATAGCGTTATGAGCTAACAAATATATTATTTGTTACCAATCTTGGGCTATACTTCCATATGCTTGTCATATTAATCTGTGATCCGTGAAACCCGGTAAATCTTCCTAAAAATGCATGAACGCAAAAAAGACACCGGGAGGTGCCTTTTTTCTTTGGGGCTAATCAAACGCTAGTAATGCAGAGAAAAAATTTTTATAACAAACAGTTAAATATTCGTCGTTGTTGATACAAATGTAGTTCAGCAGCCATTTTTGCGCAACCAGTAATTAATACATGGTATGTTATTGGAGATAACTGGTATAAAAAAACGCAAAACTGGAATGAATTAAAACTGCATAGCTTTCTTTAAAAACTCGGCTTTCCTTCTGCGGGAAACTTCCACTTGGGTTCCATCAGACATTAAGGCGTAGCCCCCTTCACCTTGGATATAGGAACTCATTTGTTGCAAATTGATCAGGTGGGAATTATGAATCCTGAAGAAATCGATTTCAGAAAGCAATTCTTCAAATTCTTTCAGCGGTTTTGATACCAGCAAATGCTTTTTATCGATAAAAAATATCTTGGTATAATTCCCGGTAGATTCACAGCGTACGATATTTTGAACGGGCATAAATATCAGCCCATTGAAGGTAGGTAAGGCTATTTTCCGGTTCGTTTGTTGAAGCGTTTTCATGTTTTGCAAGAACATTTCCAGCGGCGCCATACCAGGAGCGTATTTTATACCCTTCTTCTCCATATGTTTCTTTATAGCTTCTTGCAAATCTGCCACGCTAAAGGGTTTTAATAAATAATCAAGGGCGTTAAACTTAATAGCCTTCAGCGCGTATTGTTCATACGCGGTCGTAAAGATCACGTCAAATTGAATCTTGCCGAAAAGGTTCAACAGTTCGAAACCATTCTGGTGCGGCATTTCCACGTCCAGGAATACTAATTCGGGTTGATAAGTATCAATTACAGTTTTAGCCTCAGCTACGCTCCGGGCTGTTGCTAGTACTTTTACATCGGGGCACTTTTTCTCCAGCATCGTGATTAAGGCCTCGATACAATGCTGTTCATCGTCCACGATAATAGTCTTGATCTCGCTCATGTTTAATATGGTTGATATCAAATCAATATAAATAGGCTAGAATTATTGCCCGGTATCTTCTTCCCTGCCATTAGTTAAAATACGAATTCGACCGGCAACACGATAATTACTTCTGTTCCGGCCGCTTCGCCGGAACTGTCATATAAATCTATGATTTTAACGTTCGTCTCTTTAACGTTATTCGTTTTCTTAATTAAATCCACCCTACTTTCCGTCACGGTCATTCCCATGGAATGGTGCGTCCTTGCTTTTTGGGCCTTGATTTCCATGGCCCGTTTCCTCCCGATTCCATTATCCCTTACCTTGCAATACAATAATTTACCTTCTAGGCTTATATCAATTTCTAGCTGTCCCTGTCCATCGAGGTGTACCAAACCATGCCATATGGCATTTTCTACGTACGGTTGAATAATCAACGGTGGCACCAGGATATCTTCCGGGTGAATATTATTGGATAAACGAATGGAATACTCAAATTTATGGTTACATCTCAAGGCTTCCAAATCCAGGTATAATTCCAAGGAATCCAATTCGTTGTTTAGTTGAACGAAGGTATGCTGACTATTTTCCAAGATCATACGCATCAGCTTTGAAAACTTGGTAAGGTAATCGCTGGCTTGCTCCTGGTTGTTACTCCAAATATAACGGTGAATAGAGCTTAATGAATTAAATATAAAATGCGGGTTCATTTGCGAGCGGAGCGCTTTCAACTCCAGTTGCAGGGCTAAGCGTTTGGCTTGGGAATTACGGTGCCGCAAGTAAAAAAATCCAAGGATGATCAACATTACTAAGAAGCCGCCCAGGGATATGATCCAGGCCAAGTTGCGTTTCATACGTAGTTGGCTTACTTCCTGTTCGTGCTGTAAAATCTTGATCTGGTTATCTTTTCTATCAACCTCGTATATTGCTTGCATTTGCGCAAAAGCTGTCGTTGACTTTTCATTGACCAAGCTATCTTTATATAAAAGGGATTTATTAAGATTATCTAGCGATGCCTGGTAGTTACCCGAGGCCTTATAATTATCGGCCAGGACTTTAAATGCATCTTCCAGTACAGATTTAAAATGATATTGCTCACCGAGATCCAATGCTTGCTTGATGTACTCCCTGGCGCTTTCAAATTTTCTTTGTTCCGTCAACAACTTCCCGATCTCCAGGTAGTTTTCAGCCGTATGTATTTTATCATCTACTTTATGGTTTACGGCCAAAGATTGGGACAAATATTTCATTGCCGTGTTATAATCCTTTTTCTCCTGGTAGGCAGAGCCAAGCGCCGTGTAACAAATAGACATACCAGTAGGATTCTCCAATTCGATGTTTACCGCTAATGAACGCTTATAAAAATCGATGGCTTTATCGAGTTGCCCCAGGTATTGGTAACCGTAACCGATATTTCCCAAGTTAATAGCCATCCCTAGTTTGTTGCCGCTTTTGGTTTCCAATGCAAGGGCTTCCTCGAAATGCTTGATAGCCTCCTTGTATTTACCGGCTGTTAACTGGATATTACCAATACTATTAGTAGCTACGCAAATGTTTCGCGTATCATGTATCTTTTCAGCGACCTGCAATGCTTTCAGGTGGCAATTAAATGCATTTTCAAGATCATCGAGGCGACGGTAATCGACCCCCATATTATTTAAACTGAAGGATATAGTTTTAAGATCCTTCGATTCTTCGGCATTTTTATAAGCCCTGGTATGAAGATCGAGGGCGAGGATATATTCCGATTTATTTCTTTTAGCTGTCCCGATATCATTATACGCTTCGGCTAGAGCTTTGGGGTAATGAATCTTTTGAGCAATAATGATAGCTTCTTGGAAGAAAGGATTTTCCCCGTCCTTATTGAAATAATACTTATTGTTATTCCTGCCTTCGCGCATCAGCGCGTTAACCTTGGCTGTATCGTCCTTTAAAGATTTAAGTTGGGTAAAGCGGTTGGCAATTACAGTCGAATCCTGCGCGTAAATATTTACGCTGATCGAGATAAGGCATACGATCAAAAAGTGGCGAAAAACAGTCACAGCTTGCATACAATTCGATTTTCAGCGTAGGTGTAGCACAAGTTAAATAAATCTTGGAAGAAACTAAGGGGTGTATTCACCGGAAAAATGAAGGGGCGAAAGAATTCGCCCCTTTCCTATTAACCGAATACACCTACTGAAAATATGGACGCTACACTTGCGTGTATGCGGATCCACATTGTCACAACGGGATAGCGAGGTGTTAGCCTCCCGTTTAATTTATTGGTAGATTTTATATTACGGTTAATAGCCGGGTTTTCTTTAGGGATCAAATCCGGATATGGCCTTCAAAAGCGTAGGGCATTTTCCGATTGCCCGGATGATAACAGGATGACGATTCGAGATCGCTGTTAACACCAGTCAACCATAACTACGCAATTTACTTGCAGGCTATAATCCAAGCAACTTCAGTATCCAACAATGTTGTTACGCGTGTATACAACATCTTCCTAAAAGCCGGGGCCTTTCGTAAAAAATGGGATAGGTAAAAAATCATTACTGGAGGAGTGAAGGGTATTCATTCACATCCGTTGGTTGAGGAATTTCTGAGGATTTGGCAAAAAAAGATACCCTGTGGGTCGTCTTTATAAGAACAAATTTAATAACACTTTTTAAATATAAAAAAAATATTTAAGGAGAATGCTAATTTGTTGCATCTTTTACCCATTGCATAACTAATTCGAATTGTTCTTCCAAAGTTAACTGGCTGTTATCCAGCACGATAGCATCATCAGCTTTTTTCAGGGGACTAATTTCCCTATTGGTATCAATATAATCTCTTAATTCCAGGTTTTTGCGGACTTCTTCGATGGTGATATGTTGATCTTTCTCGTAAAGCTCCTTGAAACGCCTTTGCACCCTAACATCGGGGTCGGCCGTCATGAAGATCTTGAGCTCCGCAGCCGGGAAAACGACGGTTCCGATATCCCTTCCATCCATCACGATACCCTTTTGGATACCCATCTCTTGTTGCTGGGCTACGGCAAACTCCCTCACGGCGCCAATTGCCGCCACTTCGCTAACTTTTTCCGCAACGATTAAGTCCCGGATATATGGTTCTACGTTTTCTTCATTTAAATAGATGTCAGCTTTGCCGGTGGCTTCGTTGAATATAAAACTCAACTTAATATTTTGCAAGGCCGCCGCCACGGCATCTTCATCATTCCAATCGACACGGTTTTGCAGGAAATAAAAAGTGATAGCCCGGTACATAGCGCCGCTATCGATAAACAAATAGCCCAATTGTTTGGCCAATTGTTTGGCTAGGGTACTTTTCCCGCAGGAAGAGTATCCGTCTATCGTGATAATAATTTTTTTTCCATTACCGCCCATATGCAATATTTTCTGCTGTTGATCTATACTCCTGCAAAAATGCTGCAATTCGAGTTTAAAAACAAATCCGTTCCCGGTTTGCGTATAAAAAGATAGCCCGCCACGCGGGCGAGCTATCATTACCAATATCAACATTTAGAATTATTAATAATTAATACCTGTCTATTACCACGATCTTATGCGTGCGGATCAATTTGCCCGAGTTCTTATCGTAGAATGCTAAGACGTACATGCCTCTCGCGATATCATTCACCTGGATATTCGTTTCGCCGGTGATGTCGTAAGTCCGAACCGTTTGTCCTAATACGTTCACAATCCTCATAATCATGCTAGAGTTTTCACCCTTGATCCTAACAGTAAACTGGCCGTAGTTCGGGTTTGGCCAAACTTCTACCCTGAGGAATGGCGGAACAGCCCTGGTTTCCGTGTAAGAGACCCGGTCGTTCTTCGATACCGATTTAATCCGGTAATACGTCCAGCCCTCGTAATCATTCGGATCATCGTACATGTATTGACGGAAAATCTCGCTGTTACCGTTAATCGAGGACGACAGTACGGAGCCGACCGTTGTAAAGGCAGTATCTTTATCGTAGCGCCGTTCGATTTCGAAATGGTCATTATTTAACTCGCGGGAAGTAGCCCATTCCAACCTGGCGAGGTAAGGCGAATTCCTGTATGCATTGAAATACATGAATATGGCCGGCGAGTAAGGTCCCGCGATAAACGAAGACTTAGTGAAATATTCGTTGATATCTAAACCTTCATTAAATAATCTTTGGTGTAAAGTTGAACTAGTGAGCGGTCCTCCCGTTGTCAGGTTGCCGGTTATCGGGTTAAATTGTAAAGCGCTGATATAGTCCCAAGATGTATCTGTATAACGGCTAATAAAACTCAGGGACCTGAAGGCAGCATAGTTAGCGCCTTCATCTTTATCCATGTGTTGTAAATAAAGGACTACTTCGGCGCTGGACTCGTTCAGATGCCCGATATTCCAAGTTTTATTAGCATATTCCAATTTATTGATCACACCGTCAATTGCCTGGCTATAAACGCTGTCAAATACACGGGCTTTAAAATCGTCAGGGGTATCACTTTTATATTCGATAGCAGCAGGTGAATAATTGCTAATAGAAGTACCGATAGGGAAAACAACCTTGCCGCTAGTCCTAGAGATTGCTTCACGGTATAAGAATCCGCCGGCAATATTGGTTCCCGTTACTACGAAAGCCTTATCGTTATAGCCCGTAATAGTTCCGGGTTGTTTATCACCCACTACCAGGTTCCAACCGTTCAGGAATATGAATCCATTACTGAAGTGCAAATTATTTCTGACTTTGAGATCACTGAGATCATCCAAGATAAGCCCTAATTTATTATCAATGGCAAGGTTAGGAAAGCTGATACCCTTGTTCGCGCTCACACTGAAGCCGCAGTAAACAGTTTGGGCGCCCAAGTTACCATTGACGGGGTTATTTCCGGAAAACCTGAAAATACCACCTTTGCCAGTATAACCATCCTCACTTTCATCGATCAATTTTGCCGTGATCGCGTTTTTCCAAGACTTGCCGAAGAAGTTCAACTCGGCATCAGGGTTTGAGCCGATCGTACCTTCATTAATGATGCTTCCGTAAATTGAAACCGGCTTCCCTTTGAAAATCCAAATTTTTCCATTCGGGGGGATATAGGTATTCAATTGGCAGTAAGCATAATTACATGCAAGTATGAAGAAAATTATGGTTATAAGTTTTTTCATCCGCCTGGGATAAGATTAAAATTGCATGATAGTTACGTTAAAAGAAGTATTAAAGTTAATCCTCCATGTAACACTTGTTAGTCTTACAATTACGTAACCGTTATAAGCTCTAGCATGTGCAATACTTGTTTCTTCTCCAATCTCGCCCCTGGGGTTTATAATCACCGTAGCATTTGAAGTTATACGGCTATCTGTACCCGAGGTTGGATACCTAAATTCATAGGTATTGGAATATGTATTCACATTATAATTTCCTGTAGTCAGCCTGTAAATCTTTTCAACAGGTGTACCGTCGCTTCCCACTTTCACAGAACCGTTTACATCCAGTTTCGCATTCGGACTCGTTGTACCGATCCCCACATCGCCATCACCCTGGATGGTTACACGCTTATTACTGTTGGTGCTGAAAAACAAATCACGGTTATCTTTCAAATTGAAATTCACATCGTAATTCCCTTCCGTTTCAGCGCTGAAGTTTGCATTTACGGGCAAGGTTAAAAACTTACGCCAAGACATGTTCGCAAAAGTATCCACGGAACCGCCCCTGAAATAGGCTTCATGATCCGTTAAATCAAACTGCCCGACATATAGACCGTTATCACTTTTTGCTACGATCGAAGTATGGAACCAAGCTGTTTCATTAGGTATTTGGTTGGCTGGATTCCCCTCGACATCGGTCAGATACAAGCCCGTTCCATTCGTTGCCATCGCATTCAGATCCCGGCTGATATCAAACTCCCCCGAACCACTGTTAGCGTTATATTTTAACAAGGCCGGCCTTTGCTTATTCATCACTACCCAAGCCGTTCCATCGCTAACCAGTTTAACCGTATAACCGCTTAAAAGCGATGTTTGTGTAGTGCCGTTCGTAGCTTTTACCGTGGCTCCAGCGTAATTTACATTCCCCGTATTGTAAGCTACCAACTCGATACTTCTACCGGTTCTTCCCACTGGCGACTGTAAAGTAACCGTGGCATCGCTGGCATTGTTCATTATAACGACCGAATTAGAATCAACTAAGGTTATATTCCCGGTAGCAGTAATGGTACTGGTAGCGATAGCGCCGTTCACATGCAGCATAGACGTGGGATTACTTCTCCCCACTCCCCAGAAACCGTTTCCGGCAACCCTGCCCCTCTCCACGGCATCCACCTTAAAGACGATCGGCTGATGATCAAGCGTTCCAATAAAATGTACACTGGAATCATTTCCCGTATTACCTGCGGTCGACCAAGAACCGATCGCGGATAAATCAGCTAAAGGTTGCCAAGTACCTTTTTTCAGATAAATTTGCTTGTCTTCTTTCACGTAAACGATCATCCCGTCTGGAGCGCTATTTAAAGGAGCTGTGTTCAGTGCGGCTTTAGGCACCCTGTTGAGTAATAATCCACGGGCTTCCCCACTCAATTCTAATGAAGCGTCCGTTCTGACAGTATAAGGATTATCCCCTATTTTAAGTTGCGCATTTGAATGTTTTCCAAGTATCATGAACACGCAAAAAATGATACAAGGAATACCCATCTTTCCGAAAAGACTCATGGTATAATATTTTACCCGATAATGGATTGAATAATAAGATAAAACGATCCGGTTTTTGAGACACATGTACCGGATCGTTTCATCCAGTTATTATCGATTATTAGTTGACTTTGTACCAGTTGGTACCATCGCTTTGGAATACATAATTTGTATTGTTAGGCGCAGTAATAGATGCAGCCGCACCATCGATATCGCCACCCGCGGTATCAATTGTAACTACGAAAGCATCCGCAGATAAATCCGGGTTACCGGATAACCTTTTTACATTAATTACGCGACCGATATTAGTAGTTGCATCCGGCAAAGTAATCGTTGCATCAGCAGTTGGTTTCACCAAGATAGTATAATCCGTAGCCGCCACTGTGTAAGTACCCGTTGCAGTCCTGATAGACATTGCCACGGAACCCGTAACAGTGAAAGTGGAAGTTTGAGTACTTACCGGGGCACCGACAACGAACCCTGCATTAGCAGAAGATTTATCTTTAAATTGTTTAGCACCAGCAATTTCTTGAGCGCCGGTTGTAATAACACCGCGCGCGGTAGCACTCGCATCAGGGACATCTAAAGTTACCGTTCCTGTAGCAGCAGAGAAAGCCAAATCATTACCGGCAGTTCCTAAAGCTAAGGTAATTGCATTATCAGTCAAACCGTTTACCGAGGTAATAGCACCATCAAATGCAGACGCAGCAAGAGTTCTGTATTTGAAAGAACTGGACCCGTCTAATACAAGTACATTATTGTCCGTAGTAGTACCGGCGCCTAAACCAGTTGCATAAATATTGGTACCATCCAAATAAACATCACCACTTAAAGTAGTAGCACCGCTGAATGTTTTATCACCAGCAAAAGTTTGAGTAGTGGTTGTCACGATACCTGGATAAGTAGCATCGGCAGCATGCAATTTCAATTGATATTTCCCGGTTACGTTATCGAAGGAAATCGTAGCACCGTGATCATCGGTAGCTGCTACGTATGTTAAAGTTTCGAACGCAGTTCCCCCGGTTAAGTTTTGCAACTTATCATAATCACCCTTTGACATGAAACCGTAAGTTTTGGTACCGGTTCCATCCATGATCGGGGCTTTGATAGTCAACGCGGAAGTACCATCGTCGGTAATTTCTAAAGTTTCGTTGGTAGTAGCCACATCGGTATTGATCGTAAGATCACCGTTCAAGCTATTCAACGATTTTACAGCTGCGCCGAAAGCGGAAGGATCCAAGCTTCTTTTTTCGATGGTACTAACACCGGAACCATCGGTATTCAACACCAACACTTCCACGCTGGAAGTATTAGCTGTCATATCAGCATACTGGATTTTCAATTTACCATCACTCGTGATACGGAATCTTTCCGAAGCGTTAGATTTGAAGATAACATCAGCCGCATTGATAGAACCGATGAAGTGAGCCGGGGTAACGGCGTCATTACCAGTTAATCCCCAGTTGGCGGCAGATTCGGCAGAAGAAGCTAACTTTTCCCAACCGGAAGCCGTTTTCAGGTAGATACCCGGGTTAGTGCCGGTATAATACACCATCATACCATTCGGAGGTGTTAAGGCATCAATTTGGGTAAAACTGGATAAGCGAGGCAGCAATAGACCTTGGCGATCTGATTCCAATTCCAAGATGGAAGCCGGGGAGATCGTGTAAGGGTTACCACCTATTTTAAGCTGTGCTTTCAGGCTGTTGAAGGATAAAGCCAACAGCGATACCAGTACAAGACTGGCAATACGAAACGATTGTCTCATAGGTACAAGGTTAAATAAAAGCGTTAAAGTATAATTTATTAAATATTGATTGGTGACATAGTCTGTATCAGTTGCAACTGGCCCTACTCTTTAATTCATGCAACAAATCTGGATACAATATTACATATATAAACTGATTTAATACATATTTTTTTATATATTTTTTATTTAACCTTTAATAAATTTCTTTTATATAAAAAGTCTTTATTTCCCTAATTATAGGTCGTTTTAGCTGTTTTTCAAGCCTATGGCGGACTATTCATATTATAATATTTTATATATATAAATAATTATAATAATTATTGATTATCAAATACCCATAAATAGAAAATTTCTTAATACGTATTATCCTTAGTAGTAATGTTGGATCGTGACGAATATTACCCCCGGGGGAAGGTTTTAGAAACTGGATACGATGTACCGGGAGATACTGTAACTCTTGTTTAGCCCGGGATATTAAAATGGAAACGGGGATGGCGTAATAATGATTCCGGGGCACACGTGTGAATACGAATCCCCTTATTTGACCACCTGGACCGCGGCTGCAAATATTCCCCGCAGACTAGCGCGGCTACACCACGATGGCCGTATATTTAATTATTATATTATACCAAAAAAGTAGTTCCCTCTGTGGCCAAGTATGATTCTTCGAATACCGGCCGTGCTTCCTCAAGAAATCCGCCTAACTCCGTGTATTTAGAGCTAAAATGTCCTAGCAACAACCTGCCAACACCTGCATCCTTAGCTAAGCTAGCTGCCTGGAAAGCGGTGGAATGGAACCTGTCGGCAGCTCTTTGTTCAAGGTCATGTAAATAGGTGCTTTCATGGTAGACCAGGTTGGCCCCGGCCAAGTAAGGAATGATGCCGGGATCGTATTTCGTATCGGCGCAATAAACGTAAGCCTGGGCAGGTGGCGGTGGCAATGTAACCCAATCATTTTTTACCAGGACGCCATCCTTACGTTGATAATCTTCCCCGGCTTGCAACCTCGAATAAAACGCGGCAGGGATCTCGTAGGCCTTTGCCTGTTCCGGGATCAATTTCCGCTTTGTCCTTTCCCTTTTCACCCTGAAACCGTAGCAAGGAATCCTATGCTGAACGGGAAAATAACTTACTTCTACCTCCTTATCTTTCATGATGATGCCGCCATTCCCGGGAACCAGCGGTACGAATATCAATTTAAACAGCAAACGCGTATCGGCAACTTTTAGCTGGATATCAATTATTTCCTGTAGCTCCGGTGGACCGTAAACCGTAAGATCTTCGGAGCGGCCCAGTAGGCTCAAGCTATTGATGAGCCCAATTAAGCCGAAATAATGGTCGCCATGAAGATGGCTGATGAAAATATGGTTCAGTTTACCCCGCTTGATATGGTAGCGTTGCATTTGCATTTGGGAGCCTTCCCCGCAATCGATCAATAATAATTGGTTATCAACCGTCACAACCTGGGCCGTAGGATGCCTTTCCAATGTGGGTATCGCTGAATTATTTCCTAGTATCGTAACTGCAAACATCCTTATCGGGGCTTATCTAAATAATTGTAAATCAATCTCAATATAGCAATTACATGCCTTCATCGATATCCAGTCCCAACTCCCTTTCAATCTCCTCCATCATCACGATGTCCATGGCTTCCGAAACGGTCGGTACGATATTGATAAACTGGTCGCCCGCTGCATCATTTACTTGCGCTGTTAAAGCGCTGTTAAGATTTGCAAGGCAACATGATAAGTTTTTAGCATATATTTCTTGGTAGACTGCTAAAATGGCTTCTATTCCTGGATGGTCAATAGATTGAACGTCAGCCATATCTAGCACGAGGCTGCGGCCATCGAGATCCTTCAGATTATGGATCGCTGTAATAAAATCTTCTGCCAAATTAGCATTAAAAGCAGGTTCTTCCAGTCTAAATACCACTAATTTTTCTTTGGTATCATATTTGAAAATCATATCACCGGGTGTTATATTTAAAACAATAAAAAAAAGGATCTTCAATAATAGGATCATCTCCCGATAAATCTACTTCCGATGAATCTTATACCTAACATCCAATTATTTCGTAAGTATATTTAGAAAAAGGATCTCCTATACACAAAAGTAAATCTTAAGTATAAAAGAGCAAGTATAAAAAGTAAATCAAAATTATTTGCTAATATTGTATAGACCGCACCCGAGAGGGGTTTTAATCATCTAATAACTAACACAATGGACCAGAATTTTTCACCACAAGTAAAGGAAATCATTACGTTCAGCAGGGAGGAAGCTTTACGGTTGGGCAATGATTTCATCGGTACGGAGCACTTGCTCCTGGGTATTATTCGCGAGGGTGAAGGTACGGCTGTGAAAATTCTACAGGCACTTAATGTAGATTTGTATGAGCTGCGCAAAGAGGTTGAATTGGCTATAAAAGACAAGACTGGAAAAAATATTGGCAACATGAACAGCTTGCCCTTAACAAGGCAGGCGGAAAAAGTAATTCGTGTTACCGTATTGGAAGCAAAAGCTCTGAAGAGTCCGACCGTGGAAACGGAACACCTGATGCTTTCTATCCTCAAGAATAAAGAAAACGTTTGTACTCAAATTTTACAACAGTTCGACGTGGATTACGATACCTTTAAAAATGAACTCGGATTTGTTAAATCCGCAGACCCGAAATCTGAATTTGATGATCCTGGCGAGGAAGAATTTGAAGATGAAAGAAAAAGTTACGCCTCGAAATCAAAACAAGCGAACGCGAAATCTAAAACACCCGTTTTGGACAACTTCGGTAGGGATATTACCAAGCTGGCCGAAAGCGGCAGCCTCGACCCCATCGTGGGCCGCGAGCAAGAGATAGAACGCGTTTCACAGATATTATCAAGACGTAAAAAGAACAACCCGATCCTCATCGGGGAACCCGGCGTTGGTAAAACAGCCATCGTGGAAGGCCTCGCCCTCAGGATCGTGCAACGCAAAGTTTCCCGCGTATTGTTCGACAAGCGCGTAGTAAGCCTCGACCTTGCAGCATTGGTAGCCGGTACCAAGTACCGCGGCCAATTCGAAGAAAGGATGAAGGCAATCATGAACGAATTGGAAAAAAATAGGGACGTGATCTTGTTTATCGACGAGATTCACACCATCGTGGGCGCGGGTGGCGCTTCCGGTTCACTGGACGCTTCCAATATCTTCAAGCCGGCTTTAGCGCGCGGCGAATTACAATGTATCGGCGCTTCCACCCTCGATGAATACAGGATGTACATCGAGAAAGACGGCGCTTTAGATCGCCGCTTCCAAAAAGTAATGGTAGAACCACCTAGTGTAGAAGAAACCATTCAAATTCTTAATAACATCAAACCCCGTTACGAGGAGTACCATAACGTAAGTTATTCTGATGATGCAATCGAAGCCTGCGTGAAATTGAGCGATCGTTATATGACGGATCGCCTGTTGCCCGACAAAGCCATCGACGTATTGGATGAAGTGGGTGCCAGGGTTCACTTGAAAAATATCAACGTCCCTCAAAATATCCTCGACCTCGAAAAACAGATCGAAGATATCAAGCAGGAAAAAAATAAAGTAGTGAAGAGCCAACGCTTTGAAGAAGCCGCCGCACTCCGTGATACGGAGAAAAAACTCGGCGAGGATCTCGAAAAAGCGAAAGCAGTATGGGAAGAAGAAGTGAAACACAAACGCTACCCGATCGATGAAGAAGCCATCGCGGAAGTTGTCAGTATGATGACCGGTATCCCTGTGAAACGCATGGTACAGGCTGAAACTGAGAAATTACGCCGCATGAGTGAAGATCTGAAAGGCGCCGTTGTGGGACAAGAAGAGGCAATCAGCAAAGTAACCAAGGCCATCCAGAGAAACCGTGTAGGTTTGAAGGATCCGAAGAAACCAATCGGTACTTTCATCTTCCTGGGTCCTACAGGAGTGGGTAAAACAGAGTTGGCCAAATCATTGGCCCGCTACATGTTCGATTCGGAAGATGCTTTAATACGCATCGATATGTCTGAATACATGGAGAAATTCTCTGTAAGCCGTTTGATCGGTGCGCCTCCGGGATATGTTGGTTACGAAGAAGGTGGACAGTTGACTGAAAAAGTTCGCCGTAAACCTTATTCCGTAATCCTGCTGGATGAAATCGAGAAAGCTCACCCGGACATCTACAACCTGTTGTTGCAAGTGCTGGATGACGGTATCTTGACAGACGGATTGGGTCGTAAAGTAGACTTCAAAAATACCTTGATCATTATGACTTCAAACATCGGTGTACGCCAGTTGAAAGATTTTGGCGCCGGTGTAGGGTTCAGCACATCCGCGAAATCTAACAGCGAAGAAGATAATACCAAGGCAGTGATTGAGAAAGCGCTCAAACGTACCTTCTCCCCCGAGTTCTTGAACCGTATCGACGATGTGATCATCTTCAATGCCCTGAACAAAGAACACATCTACACGATCATCGATATCACGATGAAAGGCGTGTTGAAACGTCTTCAAAACCTGGGCTTCAGCTTAGAGTTAACGGAAGAAGCGAAAGGTTTCTTGGCAGAGAAAGGATATGACCAACAATTTGGTGCGCGTCCATTACACAGGGCGATCCAAAAATACTTGGAAGATCCGTTAGCCGAAGAAATCCTCAACATGAATATTCACAATGGTGACGTGTTGGTGGCTGATCTTGACAAGGAAAATCAGAAATTGATTTTCAGTTTGAAGAAAGATTCATCTAAAAGCAAGTCTGAGAAATCATCTGAGGCGTAAAAGTTCAGCGTGATTTTAATCGATAAACATTGATAGGCATCCTTTCCAGGGTGCCTATTTTTTGTAACAGCTCTTCGTTTAATTGATTTCGCATCTGACCAACGCGACTTAGAATTTCAATAAATCATTGCATACAGAACAAAAGGAGGAACAGATCTCCTATTGGAACTCCATGGTTAATTATGGATAGGTATAAGGGACTGTTTAGTTGAAAGTCGGGATCAGGTCGAGATAACTTCTGAAATCACTTCAAAAACCTTATACAAAAAGCAGTAAGCCTAATTAAATTATCGCAACCCAGGTTACTGTAATGGCCATTGCGATAATTTAATTAGGCTATAAAATAATCGATATCAAAACGCCACGATCATAATAAGATCGCGGCGCCCTAACTTTATATTAATAAAAATTATTCTACAACCAGTATTCCATCTGCCGTAATGCGTATCTGGCGTTTAGGTTGGGTGATGGCATCGATTTCTGACTGCGGTTTCTTAGCATCTTCCGCGTAATGGCGAAGCTCTTCCACGCTGGTCACTTCGGTATATGCTAAACCATCCAATACGATTGTTTTTCCTTTGATAGCCAGGGGAACAAAGAAGCTATAATCCTTCATCTTTACAAAAGCCGTAGTAGAATCATTGATCGCTAATTTCATCCAGCAACCTTTTTTCGGACAAACATCCAATACCTTAGCTTTTACTTTAACATTTACTTCTGCTTCATCATTGGGCAATTTAGAAGGCAATTCAGCGATAGCAATAGCATTATCGGCTTTAGCTCCTGCTCCATAGGTACTGCCGGCTTTGGCATTTCCCTTGGGGGGTTGCGCATTTACTATAAACGCACTACAAACGAGCAAGCAACAGATCGCAATAAACTTGTTCATGGCAATTGAATTTATTTTTGATACAGATAGATTTCTATTTGGGCAACTCCGGCCTGGGCATTTTATAAGGCGTACCCGTAATTGCATTTAAAAATGCCAGGAGCGCTTCTTTGTCTTCCGAAGTTAAGTTTAATTTCTTCAATAAGGGGTCAGTTTTTGGAAATAAAGGATCCTTTACCTGGTCACCCTTCGGCTTGATGAGATCTGCCCCCATACCACTATTGTAAATGTTTAGGATGCCCTCCATGTTATCAAATAATCCGTTGTGCATCCATGGACGTGTATGCATCACATCCCGCAGGGATGGAGTACGGAATTTGCCTACATCGGTAGCTTCACGGGTCACATTGTACAATCCCAGGTCTTCATATTTCCGGCCGTAATACGTAAGACCGATATTATGGAACTCCCGGTCCGTAAAATAGGTTCCGTTATGGCAATTCATACAGCGTGCCTTCGTCCTGAAAAGGTGCAGGCCCCTGATTTCCAAATCGGTCATACGGTTGAACTTCCCTTCCACGAAATAATCGAAGCGACTTTTCTTACTACGGATGGTTCTTTCAAATTCAGAGATGGCCGTCACGATGCGATCTACCGTGATTCTATCATCGCCGTAAGCTTTTTCGAACAGCTTCACGTAGCCGGGAATTTTTGACAATTTATATGGCAACTTCGGAGGTTCCATATTCATCTCGTGATGGGTCGCTATGGGGTTGATTGCCTGGCTTTCCAAGCTCTCTGCCCGACCATCCCAGAAGAGTGATTTTTGGATAAATACGTTTAATAAAGAAAGCGTATTGCGTGTTCCCTGTAGGTGGTCATGCCCCAAAGAAACCTTGCGACCATCTGTCCAGGTGAGATCGGGGTCATGGCAACTGCTGCAGGAAATCTGGTTAGAGCTGGACAACCTGGGGTCGAAGAACAACATTTTCCCCAACTGCACTACAGGGTTCCGTTCTCCCAGGATATAGCTGGAATCCTTGGGCAAAGCCGCGAGCTCTTCATATATGACACCGCTGTCGATGTCAGGTTTGGGCCATTCCGACACTGGTTTTTCATATAAAGCCCTCAGGCTATCATTATGATTGATAGTTGGCAAAGAGACACTATTTACAAGCGAAGATGCAAAAACGATCACTGCTAAAGCCGACAATATCCAGAAAATCCTTTTCATATAGGCCGCAAAATTAATAAAAATATGCGCTTTAATATGAGCGCGCAACAAGCAAAGCAGAAGATTTACATTGGCTGAAAAATTTTTTTTTGAGGGGCACTTGTTTTTTTGAAATAAATGTTGCTATATTTGCATCCCATTCAACGGAGAATCAATGAATTATAGATTTAAAAGTTGAAGAAGGATCGGTAGTTCAGTTGGTTAGAATGCCGCCCTGTCACGGCGGAGGTCGCGGGTTCGAGTCCCGTCCGGTCCGCAAGGAAGCGTCTCAAACGAGGCGCTTTTTTTGTTGACCTAAAAGTGAGTTTTATATGAACTGGTACGTTCATGTGATAGTAAGCCTTCAAGATGGAACATTCTACAAGGGCATCACTCAAGACTTTCACCGCAGGTTAGAAGAATATAATTCCAAGCAATCGACCGTCTTCAAAAGTACCGTGGAAATTATGCTATGTTGAAGTTCAAGCAAATAAAAAATCAGCGGTAATACGGGAAAGAAAGCTTAAATGTACAAGCGGGAATATTTCTATGGGTTGTTTCAACAGCCCGGCAACCTCATGAATCAATAACCAAGGTTGGAATGCTGCCCTTGTCACGGTCCCAGCCTAGCAGGGCAGGTTCGAGTCCGCAAGGGAGCGTCTCAAACGAGGCGCTGGAACCAGTAGCAAATTATGAGTGTAACATCAACCTTAACGGTTTGGCAAAAAACTATTGGCGGACAATTTATCGAGCAACATTTAAAATTAAGTCAAGTAACAATTTTTCATTATTTTACAACTAATATAAACCCACTATGGAAGTTCTCGTAAAGAACCAGGTTGAAACAGTAGACCTTACCCCGGAGGACTTTCTCCTAACCCTTTTGGAATGTGTTGTGAACCCCATCATCAGTTTACAGCAATCAACACTTCCGAAGTCACAAAGAAAGATTCAAATGCCGGGAGGGGCTACAATGGAATTTTTATTTCATCCTCCGTGCATTTTATAAATGGAAGGTGTTATATACATTTTGGAGTTTCCTGCAATTTTGTACACGCGCTCAAATAATGGCAGCATTAATAAAAAGGACCATAAAATCATACGATATATGAAAATTATTTTGACAATTTTGTTTCTTTTGGGAAGTGCACAGTTCATTTTTGCTCAAGACACGGCAAAAACATCACCGAAACAACATGAGACGATTAAAAAAGCAGACAATTACACCATTCAACGACTTATCATTTATAAGAACAAACAAATTTTGTTAGAAAAAGGATGGAACGGTTGGATGACCCCGGCTTTACGCTCAAACGAAAATCAGTCATTAAAAGAAGGCTTGGATAGTTTAGCGAAAGCTATTGGGCTTACCGTTAAAATAGTAAAACTCTCGGGGGTTTATTCGTATAAGTTTAAGAACTTACCGGACCATAAAGAAGTTTCTTACAGAACACATTACACGGCAAAATATGTTAGTGGAGAAGTGATTCAGCCCAAAGAACCCGGGAGAGAATATAAATGGTTTGACATAAGCGATGTTGTTGATAAGATTAGCAATGAAGCGCTAAAAAAAGAAACTGAACAAATTTTAAAGTATCCAGAAACACTTTGGGGAGGTTCATTTTTGCATACTTTCAAAGATGGAGAATTTGAAAGCGTTATCATGACAGAAGACTTTTATCCACTCAGCGACAATAAATAATCGGATACCTAGCTTTTAATACAAAAGCTATACTAACAATTGTAACAACGTTAGAAATTGCTTCATTGAGCAAATCTATTACTGCCATTGGCATTTCTCTCAATGTAGAAAAAGGCCTTCTTTCATTTGAAGAAAATAAATTTCCGGCTTTTATAAATAGTATTTCGCAATAGTATCTGCCATTTCTTCGGGGGCGCAACCACTTAAATTGGTCAGGATAATTATGGCGATATCATCCTTGGGATAAACGACAACTGCTGCCCGGCCACCACCGATGCCGACCACCCCTGGATGTTCTCTCCGTCCAATGACCGACCATCCCAAAGAAAAGCCTGTGAAAATCCCCCCGAATCCTTCCGTTTTCCCATTATTCAGTTTTACAGGTGCCCATAGGGTCTCAAGACTTTCGGGATTTTTTAGCAACCGCCCTTCCCTCAAAGCTATCACCCAACGGGCCATCTCTTCGACCGTACTGAAGATGCCCGCATCAGTGCGCATCATAAGTGGAAAATCTTCGTGGAGTTGCAGTAGTTTCTCGCCTAGATGATACTCTCCACTTACCGGGTCCAGGAAATAATAGCAGTAACTGGGAGCTTTATTACTCACCACTTCTTCTGAATTGGCAAAAATGGTATGTTTCATATCTACAGGCTGAAATTGATTTTGATGAATCCACTTTTCATAAGGAAGCCTGCTATATTTTTCGATCACCTTCTGGATCAGAAGATAGTTCGTTGCCATGTAGTTGAATGTTTCCCCCGGTTTAGCCAAGAGCGGCAAGCGTTGTACCAGTTTCCAGGCGCTATCTTCGCCACGACCGCCTATTAGCCCACCAGTGCGATCATCTTCTACATCTGGCAGACCGGATACATGCCCCATCAGTTGTTTAAGTGTAATACTCCGCCAGCTTTGAGGCAGGCTGTCTACGTGGCGCCCTATAGGATCATCAAGCTGAACTTTGCCCTCCTCGACCAGTTGCATTAATGCCACGCCAGCAAAGATCTTTGAAATGGAATTAATCGAAAAAATGGTGCTATCGCTTACTGGAATATTGAAAGCCACATCAGCAACTCCTTTTGAAGCTGAGAAAACCACGCGGGTTCCTTTTATTACTGCAATTTGTAAACCGGGAATCTGCCGCTGTTTCATCTGTGTTATCAGGTAGCGATCAGTCTTTTCATTTGGAGTCTGAGCAATGCAGGTTGCGCACAAAAGTGTTTGGACAATGCAGAGAACAAATATTTTTTTCATACATAAAAAATAATAAAATCTAGGATGCGGTATTCTCTCATAAATCAGGAAGCCCGTTTAGATTGTAATTATAACTTGATGAATCATTTTTCCTATATTGCTCCACCGGGTACTACTGCCTGTCTAATTATTTATGTTAAGTTTATTTCCTGTCATTTTCATTATTAGCTCACACTGAGGTTCCACGATGACACCCAACTACTGGGTATAGATACAGGTGGGGATTAATATTTCGTCAAGCTGGAACCTGTTGCTATAGCAGCGCTATAGCTGATTTTACGAATATTCCTCCTTACACACTGCAATTCTTTTAATGGATACAGCCTAGTTAAATTGAGGAATAGTTTGTGTTAAAATGACTATTGGGTTTCAAGTAAATAAATTCCCTATTTGCATCAACAATCCAATTAAACCTCTTTAGAACGTCTCCGCCAATAATACTAATCTTTTGTCTGCCTATTGCTCCATCAAAAAACCCAACAGGCACATTTGATAATTGCAGGTTGCCAATTATAAATAACGGCAAAATCCCTTTCTTAGAAGTCAAAACATTGCCAAAAGCATCCTGAAGCTTTCTTTCACCCGTGATGTCTATTTGGCCTGCGAGTTCATTTTCACTTACAAAATTATCATCTAGTAAAATGTCGCCTCCATAACCTGAATGTATTAAAAAATCATTTTCATATTTGCCTTTTTGTGTCTGGCAAATTGCTTTAATGTACATGTTCCCGTTTTCGAAAAACAAGGGAAATTTATGATATGTATTAAGTTCTTGGGGAAGTTTTGTTTCAATTACTAATAAATTTTTGTCAAAGTCGAAATCCAGGATTTTATTTTCAAAAAGGTCTAACCCGAACTTTCCATAAGTTTTCTGTCCTGAATGCTTGTCTTTCCAAATCGTGATGCTGTCCCAATTCAAATCTGCAATTGTCAACAGATTATTTTTACTGACATCGGAAGTATTATTACTTCCACCCCAACTTTTTACACTGTCAACAAAGCCATCAAATTTTATGGTTTTAAGTTTTGGTAAAATACTTTCAATGAGAGTAACATCATGTGAACCGGTATGAAGCATTAAATCAACGGTGTCCAAATGATTTATAACCGCACTTATTACAATATTATTGTACGAGGTAACATGAAAAGGTATTGAATGTTTTTCTTTTATGCCTGTATCCTGTATTAAATTCTGAGTAAACGATGTCTTGGTTAAAAATGAAAAAAGTCCAATAATGTAAATAAACTTACGCATAACGAGTTCTTTTGTTTGCCGCTAACTCTTAAATATACGCAATTACCCAATTTCAAAATATTCAATATTTATCTAGTAAAGTTTAATTGTTAATAAATCATTATTGTCCGACTAAATTTTAACCAGGGAGCAATTTGATCCCTCAATAGTTCGATTCAATGTTTATCTGCTCGTTTTTTGTACTTTTTTGCTTGCCCAAAAAAGGTACCAAAAAAGGGCACAAATTGGCCATTACGGCCGCCAATTTGATCACTCGATCCAGCATTTGTACTACTGTATTGCCCAGCTACCCTTCGCTATCAACGGTGCGAAGTTCCGCGGTTCTCTTGGCGGGGGTGAATGTATCATCCTTCGCATATATCCTTGAACAGGTAAGGAATTCAAGTACCTTTAAAGCATTTTTTGTCGGACAGCAATGGTAATAAATTGTAAAAATAATTCCCAATGCGTATTGGGTAAACATTCTCCGTTCTTAATGATAATTCAATTTTTTTTACGATATGTGCATTCAGTATATTAAAAGTTCTATCCGTGGCGGATATGTTTTTCTCTTAACGCTCACATTGCCATTACCCAAAAGTTAAGTAGGTACAATGCTGCTATGATTAAGTGGTTCTAGTTCAAAACTTGGGTAATTTGCGCGCTCAAGCAATAATTTTAGATAGCTTAAATTGGATAGATTGCCTAAAGAAGCTTCAATTTTATGTAATCAAGTATATCAAAGATTTTCAACAACATCCCTATAGGCTCTTCCGATGGGAATAGATACGCCATTTATTTCCACTGATTCTGCCGTATAGGATTCCAGTTTATCGATTGAAATGATAAATGAACGGTGGATGCGTTTAAAAATATGAGCTGGCAGAAGATCTTCTATTTCATGCGTACTCATCCTAGATATAAATGGCTTTTTTGTAGTAACAATTTTTATATACTCCCTTTGACTTTCTACATACAAAATTTCCGAAAAGAAAATTTTTACTTTCTTCTTTTGCACGGTGAGGAACAAGTAGTCTTTAAATTCAGTCGCTCCATGTATCGGCTGCCCATTGTTATTGTTGACCCTTACTTTATTTACGGCAACTAAAAAGCGCTCAAATTCTATAGGCTTCAGCAGGTAATCAGTCACATTCTGGTCAAAGCCTTCCACGGCATATTGATGATAAGCAGTGGTAATAATAATTTCCGGTCTATTTGTAAGCGTCTTTAAAAAGGACATTCCTTTTAGTTTTGGCAAATGGATATCCAAGAATATTAATTGCACTTCATTTGTACGTAACCATCCTGTTGCGAGTATAGCATCCTTAAAGCTGCCCTCTAATTGTAAAAAAGGCACCTGTGCAATATAGTCGGCTAATACCTTAACCGCGAGAGGTTCGTCTTCTATAATTATGCATTTTATTTTAGACATTACTTGCCAAATTAATTCTCAATGTTGACGCAAAAACCGACTTATCCTGTCCCACGGATAAGTCATAATCATTATAAAGCAGCGCCAGTTGCTTTCGCAGATTAGAAAGTCCTATATTCTCCTTTAATTCTTGTACCGGTGTAGTATCTTCTACCGAATTTTTCACAGTAAACAACAATTGCATTTGCTTTACATTGAGATTAATATCTACAAAGGGGTCGTTTCTTGTTTCGGAAGCTCCATGTTTAAAGGCATTTTCCACTAATGGAATTAGTAGTAAAGGCGGCAAAGGTTGTTTTGAGTTTTCTATATCGGTATTCAAGGTAACCAGCAAGGAATCATCATAACGGAGTTTTTCTAGCGCTATATAGTCAGTAATTATTTTCAGCTCATCGCCTATTGCGATTGAAACGCCACCGGCTTCGTACAGCATGAAACGCAATATCTTCGATAACCGTAAAATTGACTCCGGGGCAAGCTCGCTTTTATCCCTTGCTAATGAATAAATATTATTTAGCGTATTAAATAGGAAATGCGGATTCGTTTGCGATTTTAAATAGTTAAGCTCCGCTTCCTTCTTTTCTATTCTCAATTTATGGTATTTCTCCCTAAGCTGAATATTATTGTAAACATTCCGCACTATAGCGAAAAAAATGATGGTTGCAATACTAAATTGAGCATGGATGACCACTCCTTTTAAAAATGATAGATTGGGTGTATAATCTATATAAACGCCCAATTGTATCCATAGCTGCCGCCAACCATACAGTCCAAATGTATAAAATAGGATAATGACGAATAGGAAAAAAAATGGCCGTTGGTTATTTTTACACGGCCACCTGAACAAGGGCAATATCTGTTCAAATAACATGTAGTGAAGCGCGGTAAGGTAGCTAACTAGAAAAATGCTATTGATAACCCTACGTACTATGGTTTCCCTATATTCAAAAAATTCACCGAAAGAATACAACAATATAAAGCCTAAACCCGTGTACAGGTAAAACTTAATTAGTTTGTTATGTGCTTCCCTACTCATTCCCGGATTTGTTTATAAAAATACCCAAAACTTGATTATTAGCTTATAAAATCAATGAAAGTGGCTTTAACGTCAACGAACTACCGGATTGTAACAAGCAACCTCCCCGGAAATACCAAGAACCCGCTTCACATTTTACATCCCAGCCCAAATCTTGTCTTCTGTTTACAAGAAAGCGCTTTTCATTGACAAAACTTTTTTCGAATGACTATTTATTTAAACTTGCATCTAATTTACTATTTGTTGATGCAATTATTTCAAATAAGTATTAAAAAACACAAATATGTTAAGCGCTATTTGTATACCGTTATCGGCCCTGATAAGATAGTTAATAACAAATCGAATTTCAATGAAAAATCCCGGGATACCTTTTTATGAAAGAAAATATGAATGCATATAAAAAAAGGGCAAGGGTTGCAGGTTTTATCTATTTGGTCGTGATAATTACAGGAATGTTTAGCCTAGCTTACGTGCCCCGAAAACTTATTGATTGGAATAATAGCAGCTTAACATTCCATAATATAAATGCCGATGCTTCCCTATTTAGATTCGGTATTTACAGCAGCGTAGTATGCTACGTGGCATTTACATTTTTGTCGCTGGCTTTATACCGGTTGTTAAGAACCGTTAATGAATCACGGGCAAAAGTAATGGTGATATTAGCATTACTAAGCGTGCCTTTGTCATTTGCCAATTTGCAATATAAATATGCCGCGCTAACACTCATAGGGAAAGCATCTTTCCTGGAAAATGTTTCTATGAAAGATTTAGAGAATCAACTGATGCTTAGCCTTCATCAATATAACGATGGACTGCTACTTGCATCCGTATTTTGGGGCCTTTGGCTTTTCCCGCTCGGATGGCTTGTTTACAGGTCGGGATTTATGCCGAGATTTTTAGGCGCTTTATTGATGTTGGGTTGCGCCGGCTATTTGATAAATTTCTCCGGCAATACGTTATTTGATGATTATTCCAAAATCGGGATAGGAAAATATATGCGGATACTTCCTGCAATTGCAGAGTTCGGCACCTGCATTTGGCTGCTATTTTTTGGTTTAACAACAAGGAAAAATGGACAATAAAAAACCGGGATCCAAAGATTTTCAAATCAATGTCAAACTGGTACTTTCAGCGCTTTGGTGTTCGGTCATGTTTCTATACATCTATGGCGACTATTTTGAATTATACGTTCCTGGGAAAGTGGATGGCCTGCTGAACGGGCAAAATATGTTGAATACCCCTTATAAATTACTTTTTGCAACAATTACTTTGACAGTTCCTTCACTTATGATTTCCCTTTCACTGATGATGCAAGCAAAATGGAATAGGCGCTTGAATATTTCTATGGGTGCCTTCCTGACCTTGTTTACTTTGCTCATAGGATTTTTCTCCTTTAGTGAATGGAGAATATTTTATGTGATGTTGTCCTTTATAGAAAGCATTATTACAACAATTATAGTTTGGAAAGCTTGGCAATGGACGGAAAACTAGTCCCGTAGGTTGAGAAACCTGTTACTACATACCGTGAAACAGGGCATGAATAATAAGATAATTATCCTTTTACATGACATATCTAAAATTTAAAAAATGAAACAATTCAAAACAGCTCTTTTCGTCGGATGCATCATGCTTCTTGCGGCATCTTGCAAAAAATCAGGTTCAGATCCCCAGGATGGATATCCCAAACAAGTTAGTATCACCTACAGGGTTAGCAGCACGGCAGCGGGCAACCTCGTATCCATAACCTATGATAACGAAACGGGCGGTCAAAGCACTGTTGATAACCCTTCATTACCATTCACGAAAACCATCACTAAAACGGTCGACAAGTATAACATTGTTACTTTTGGTTATTTTGTCAATCCAGCTCAAAACGTGAAATTGGAAATATTGGTCAATGATAAGGTCGTAAAATCCCAGTCATATACCTCTGTGAACGCTGCTATGTCATATACTTTTCAATAGCAAAAGAAATGGGGATTTAGCATCAAAACGAATAGTGTAATTTCATTTGGATAAGATCAGATGAAGAATTTGCACTTAGCCCTGGAAAATTTGCCAGTCCTTAATATTTTTCCTGTGCTCAATTTTCAACTTCGGGGAATGCCTCCCTTTCTAGCATTATATAGTAAGGTCCGCCTCAAAAACTTTATAAAAGAGCACAGATAGCAAGCAACCCAGTATTGAACTGGTCCAAACTTTGATATCTCCTTCCGTCAAAAGGGAATCGATGATCGCTGATGATTTTCGGTTCCCTTTAGCAATTCAATTAACCAAATCTTCATTTTAGCCCGATCGGCGCCATTTTACATGCAAATAGAAAATATTAAAAATGGGGTAATCCCGTATATCAACTACCTAATACCTTTATCAACTACCGCTAGCGCGTAACTTACGCAACCGCTGCGCCCGCTTCTTGCCTAAGTACTTCCTCACAGGGATATCATACAATACCATTACCAAGTACGCCGCGCCTACCAGTAAAACCAAACTAACTATGATTATGAATGTCAATTGCGTAGTGCCCGGTTTGTGACTCGTATAATAATTACCGAACATCCATAACACGGCGTAATGTGTCATATATAACGGGTAAGAGATCTTTCCGAAAAAGACACAAACACTTTTCAAACCCGGTTGTAAAGTAGCGCCTGCTCCCAAGGAGATCAACAAGGGAAAATAAAATAATACGATGAGGGGCTCGGATAGCCAGTTCCATTGATCGGAGAACGGCATCACGAACGCCAGTGACAACAATATAGCGATACCAACGAATCCCAACTTGTTTTTAATGATCCAATCGGAACGGTAAATAAGCAGTCCTGCCATGAATGAATAGGATATCCTGGCGCCACCATCCCAAAAGCTTGGGCCGCTCCAGCCACCTAATAAATTTCCTGATCGGTAACCCACCAGGCACAAAGCAGCCGCTGCAATTACCGTTAACAATAGCAAATATCGACGGTGGATCTTCGAAAGCACAAATGCATAAACAATATTGGCGATGTATTCCCAAAATAAGGACCATGCGGGGGCATTAAAACTAAACAGGTTATAGCCACGATCTGCCATGACCGGAAAAGGGATCAGCAGCATGGAGCATACAAATACCAGGATAATCTTGCCGGCGCTGTACAACTCGGGATGTCCGCCAAACGGATCAAATAAAAATGCTAACAATCCTAATACCGATCCAGCTATAACCAAGGGATGCAACCGTATGAGCCTGGATTTGAAAAACTCCCGTGTCCCCATCTTGTTGATGCGATCATCATAGGCATAACCGATCACGAAGCCCGAAAGACAAAAGAAGAAATCAACCGCTAAAAAGCCATGTGCAATAAAATTTGTACTGAAATCCGTGTAGGCCCATTCCATGAAATGAAAAATCACGATAGCTATGGCCGCTATACCCCGCAGCCCGTCGAGAATATTAAAGTGTTGCTTTGTTTGAAGAATTGTTGCGCTATTATTGTTCGTATTCATTTTCTTGTAAACCCTGTTAGATTATTTTAAAGTGTCGATTTCATCTGCTTTGCTGGCTACAAGATATCTAATTAACAGGAAGTTTGCTAGCTGAAAATATGGAAGAAAAATTGCATACTGTTATATAACAACATAAGAAAGGTCGCGGACCATTTAGCTTTGTCCACGACCCATCTCGTAAATTATGCGTTATACTCCATGACAAGCGTACAGCTTTAGTCATGATGCATTTACTTCTGATTACTTAAATGTTCCACGTAGTAATCCGTGGCTTCTTTAATAAAGAGGGCCAATTCCATGCTCGGCATTCCATTGACGGTTGTATAGCGATTATCGGCCACGTACAATTCCCCTAACTTCCTGAAGTATTGCAATTTATCCATCGCCACCTTCCCACCGGTTAGCTTGATGATAATATCATATCGACGCGCTATACACTGTTGGACTTCCGCGCTTCCCGGCTCCTTATCCATCCATGCGGTTAACTGTTCGTTGATACTGCCCAGTTCTGCCTTCATGTCATCCATTTCCGTTTTGGACAAAGCACGAAGATTTTGTTCAGCTTCCAACACCGTATCTTTACCCCATTTGGCCATAGCTTCTTCCCTCCAAGCTTTCATCTTGTCTTGCGGGATTCCTTGGTATAAATCTTCTACATTTAACATAGTTTCATTTTTTAATGTTAATAATGTTTTGTCAATAGTACCAATCAATGTGTCTATTCTTTCCTTCTTGGCGATGAGCGCCCGGCGGTGATTTTCAAGAGCCTGGCTGAGATCGAAATCCGGATCATCCAGGATCGTGCAAATGTCCTTTAACGGGAAATCCAGTTCCCTGTAAAAGAGGATCTGCTGCAAACGCAACAATTCCCTTTCACCGTAAAGGCGGTAGCCGGCATCTGTACGTTTGGAAGGCTTCAGTAATCCCATCTTATCATAAAGATGTAAGGTGCGCACGCTTACACCTGCTAAGCGGGAAAGCTTTTTTACAGAATAATTGTCCATCGTTTGGATTTATACCTTGAAGTACAAATGTAAGGTATGACCTAGGGTTAGAGTCAAGCGAAAATTTGTTTTTTTAAATTTATATTGAAAATCATTATTGTCCGACTAAATTTTAATTGGGGAGCAATTTGATCCCTCAATAGTTCGATTCAATGTTCATCTGCTCCTTTCTTGTACTTTTTTGCTTACCCAAAAAAGTGCCAAAAAAGGGCACAAATTGGCCATTACGGCCACCAATTTGATCGCTCGATCTGGCCTTTCTACTACTGTATGGCCAAGCTACCCTTCGCTATCAACGGTGCGAAGTTCCAAGGTTTTGTTAGCGGAGGGGCCGGATTCTGAATAGATCATCCATCGCTTATGTGCTTGACCAGGTAAGGAATCCAAGTAAATTTTATGCAATTTTAGTCGGACAACAATGATTAAAAATGTACTAATTGACCGCTATAAATAGGGAAAAATGAACTCAAAAACATCTTTGGATGTTTCTATATAAAAGGAGATTGAAGTCTTTACCAGACGGGATCGTTATATTTACGATAGCATTTTCATATCCATAAACGCTCATTATATGCAATACGAAAAAATCACCCATCCTATCGCCAAAGCTGCTATTGAGGCATGGCAAAAAGCTGATCATGCCATTTGGAAGTCCCTTTGCACGGAAAAAGTCATTTTACTGGATGATGGTAAGGCAAGGGATTTTAATAAATTTTGCAACGAAGCCATGGGGCATGAACGTTTTACAAGTATCGACAAGGTTGAAAATAACGGCTTAACTGTCTACGGGAAATTCCACAGCGATACCTGGGGCGATTTTAAGACGTATTTCAAATTTAAGTTGGACAGCAACGATAAGATTGTTCAGTTGGAAATTGGTCAAGCCGATTATTGACAACCCCAGTATTAATTTATAAAAAATGGCTGCCCGTTGCAAGGCAGCCTTTTGGGGGAACTCTTCATTATATATTATATCAAACCAAAAAGGATATTATCGTTGCATGATAGTAATATCATCTAAAACGATGTCATCTTTACTGTTATTCTTGAACAGGATGCGAACCGTTTTCTTATGATGATCGTATTCCGCCCCTGTTTTAAAATCGATTATTTGTTGCTGGTATTTCTTATTGATGGTTGCATCACCTGCATCAATTCCAGATAATTTACCTGTAACCATTTCAACATTATTTAGCTCCATACTAAGTGTGCCGCTGCCTTTTGCCCAATATTGCAAGCGGTAATCCCGCGCGTTTTCCAGGTACACGTATTGCTCGATTGAATCTCCAGGTTGCAATAGCAGCGCACTTCTCCCGGATTTTACATCTTTCGACACCAATTTACCATTCCCTTCCCAGGGCATCATTTGTTGACTGTATTCGAAGCCGGGATTCGGCAGCTCGTTACCATCCTTTAACGGCCATTGATAGCCGCGGATATAATCTACTTCCATATGCACACTTCCACCGGCGCCATAACTCCCAAGAAACACGTTCATAAAGTGATTGGGTGAATATATTTGATGTTTATCACTGTACTCGCCTATCAGTTTTCCGTTGATATAATGTTTAATGCTGGTAGGCGTCCACAAGATACCGTGGGTAACCCATTGACCGATGTGCCGGTAGCCTTTCGCGATATGGGTATTCAAGTTATGTATGAACTTCCCAGTTTTATCTACATTTCCATGAAGCACGAATTGCGCATCCAGGTATTCAAAAACATCGATCTCGAAGACCTGCCCATGTGGCCGGATGCCTTTTACTCCATTCAAGGTAGTACCCTGCTCCAGGTAGTATTTAAGGTCCGGTCCGGGCGAATCGAACCAATAGGCAGTATTCAGCCCCCCGGGCTTACCGGTACTCCAACGCTTGACCCTCACTTCAAAATAGCCACCCCTGCTATTATCCAAATGATTTTCATCCGTTCTCCAATCATATGTTTGAATAGATGATATTTTCTTTCCACTTTTTTTATCATAAGCTTCCTTGGGCAAGGAATCATTGACATATAAATGAATATATGATCCGTTTAATTCGTATGCAGGTTGCGGTAGCCGATCATTTCTCATATCTTCTTCGAAGACGCCCCGTAAATGATCGATGGAAGAATAATAGTTTGTCGACCATTTGTTCCGGTTTAATAACGAATCATTAAATTCATCCTGCCAGAATATTTCCATTCCCTGCGGAACGGCGGTCGAACTGGGATTACGCTTCAGTTCTTCTGCATCACCGGGTTCCAACACCCATTCTTTTACCGTCCTTACCGTGTCTTTTATAACCAGTCGCTCCTCACCGAATCCTTCCACTTCCAACCACACACGGTATGTTATACCGGGTTTCACATTCTTGATATAATACTCCCCCGCGGTAGATTTCAAACCCGCGACAGCTTTCGCAGGTCGAACATCATTCTCGGCATAAAATACTTTGTATCCTTTTACCTGTTGACCACTATGATTCCAGGACACCTTGATCCAGCTCCTGGTTCCCAGCAAATGAAAATGCATGTTCCCGGGGGCAGGAGCCTGGGAATAGGCTCCTGTTGACATAATAACAAGTATGAAAAAAAGAATCCTGCTCATCATCTAATTATAAAATTCATTCTGTTTAATAACCCCGTTACTTTGATTCACAGCACTTCTTGGAAGCGGGTAAAGCACTTTATAAGGCTCGGCAGTAGCTGAACCGTCATCAACAGCTCTTTGTATAAACATGTTCCAACGGATCAAATCATCCCGTCTCCATCCTTCACCCCATAATTCAAACAGGCGTTCATCTTTAACCTTATCCAGGAACTGGGTTTTATTTAAGCCCATCGGGATTGAATCTACACCGGCACGGTGCCTTACGGCATTGATAGCATCATAAGCCTCCTGGTTAGGGCCGCCGTTCGATTCATTAATACTTTCCGCGAGCATCAACAATACATCTGCGTAGCGGTATACAGGGAAATCTACCGCGCTTTTTTGCGCGTTCGCTTTCGATGGATCCGGTGCGAATTTTACCGGCACTGCGCCAATATCTCCCGCTGTACGGGCATTTTTATAAATAGTATTTCCAGCAGGATCTTTCCCGACCGGGTATTCTTCCAATAAAACGTTCAACCTTTTATCAGCCGGATCAAACTTATCGTACGATTTCCAAGGCATTTTATAACCACCCCAAGCTGTAAGATTAATACCTGAAGGATCCTTATAATCGGCCGGTAAGGCATGTGCCAACCACATGTTTGTATATTGATCTCCACCGGTGGCGGTACAAACAATCGGTAATATAATTTCATTAGACGCGCCACCTTTGTTCTTGATCGAAAATACATCTTCGTAATTTTCGTCTAGCGAGTAGCCCAGGGTTTTAATTTGTTGCCCTACAGTTACGGCCTTGTCCCATTGCTTATCATGCATGTACAATTTCATCAGGCCTGTTAATGCCGCGGCTTTTGAAAATCTACCGTAATCATTCCCGGTAAACTTGTCGGGCAATACTTCCGCAGCTTCCAGGTAATCCTTTTCTATCTGTGCAGCCATCTGTTCGCTGGTTGGCCTCGGTACGGGTGCAGCATTCGGATCAGCAGCAATAACCGGGTCGGTAATGATAGTTAAAGGGCCGTAAGCGAAGTATAATAATTCTGCATAATGCGCTCTGAGTCCTTTTAATTCCGCTATGTATCTCGACTTTAAATCCTCGTCCATGCTAAGATTCTGAATATTGTCCATCGTTATGGCGATACGGGAAATATAAGGTAGGTAACGGCCGTAATTATGCGTAACCCAATCAAAATCGGGTGTAAAGTTCAAGGTTTGCATCTTGCTCCAATCATTTCCCCAGGCGCAAACCCCTTCGTCCGTTGTCATCATGGCTTGTGTTCTCCAGCCGTACGTTCCCGCGCACCAACCACCTTGCCAATCGGTTCCGCCAGCCAGGCCGGAATAAGCGGCGCTTAATGCCGCGTTGGCGCCTTCGGGGGTTTTAATCACCGCGTTCAAATCTCCATAGCTCACGTATTCTAAATCCTTTTCACAGGCAGTCATCATCATCATCCCGGAAATCCCCAGCACTGCCAAACATTTATATATCAATTTTTTATTCTTGTTCATAATCGATTCAATTAATGGTTAAAAAGTAGCATTCACACCAAATACGAAACTTTTCACGAGCGGGTAAAAGTTACCGGCATTCAATTCCGGATCTAAGCCCGGGTAATTGGTGATCGTGAATAAATTCTGTGCATCGAATGAAATTCGGAATGAAGAGAATAATTGCTGTTTCGCGATTAACTTGTTAGGCAAGGTATAACCGAGTGTTATGTTCCGCGCTCTCAGGAAAGTAGCATCTACCAACCAGTAATCCGATCCTCCTTGATACCCCGAATAAGTAGCATCATACAAGGAAGTAGGGAAATTGCCCGACGTGTTATACACGCTCCAACGGCTTGCGGAAACCGGCATCGCGTTGAAACCGAATGCATCCATTGTTGATTCTTGCGCCCTGCCGCTTGCGTATGGAGATATTTTCTGTTGTTTCATGCCGGACAAGAAAATATTCAGATCTAGGCCTTTGTACTTGAAGGTATTCCCGATCCCGAAGATGAACTTAGGATCATTATTACCGATATAAGTTCTATCGGCTTCAGAGATCATACCATCGGGCGCCACGAGGTTACCATCGCTATCGTACCCGTGAATATCACGGATGATGATGCCACCCGGAATCATTCCCGGCATTTGTGGAATTGCTTTACCGTCGCCGTATTCCCCCTTGTATAATCCATCTGATTTATAACCGAAGATCGGTGAGAACAAAGCTTTCTTTCCCGATTCGTATTCATACTTTGCCAGTACTTTTTTCGATTCTTCCGAACGCTCTAACCAATAGTTCAGGTAATGGGAAAAATTGATCGTTGTAGACCATTCGAAGCCACCTTCTTTATACGACTGGATATTTTTGGAAGTCAGCGCTATTTCGTACCCGGTAGAGCGGGTTTTGCCTGCATTGGCATATACGCCGCTAATGATAAATCCAGTAGGATAAGGCACTTCGCTGATCAGGTTGCGAATCGTTTTGTTGAAATAATCTACGGAACCGGAAAGCCTGTTCTTGAATAAACCGAAGTCTAGTCCCAGGTTGATTTCGCCTGCCGTTTCCCATGTCAAGTTAGGATTGGCCGCCCTGCTGAGCGCCAAACCGGAGCTCAAACTGCCCGTTCCGAAATAAGCATTTAGGCTGCTGCCGTATAATGCGAAGGCTGCGGAACCGATAGAACTGTTGCCCGTTTCGCCGTACCCGGCACGTAGTTTCAGGAAGGAAATCGTGTTAACAGGTCTCAGCCAAGGCTCGTCAGATAATACCCAACCTGCTGAAACAGCCGGGAAATAACCCCATTTTTTATTTTCCGCGAAGATAGAAGATCCATCCCTGCGAATGGAAGCTTGCAAGGTGATATTACCATTATAAGTATAAATGGCGCGGGCAAAATAAGAAGCCCAGGTTGTTTCACTTTTATTGGATCCTACCGTTGGCCTATCGGATTGACCGGATTGCAAAGCATAATACAGGAGCGCATCCGACAAGAAGTTTTGATTACCGGCATTAAACCCGCTCCATTCTGTTTGTTGATAGGTGTACCCGGCCACGGCATTTAAACTATGTTTTGCTGAGAATTGCTTGGTGTAGTTCAACGTGTACTCGTACATCTTGGATTGGGACTCTGATTCATAAATCCCGGCAGAACCGTTGGCCTGCTGCCCGTATAAGAATGTTTTCGGGAAGTAGGTATTACGTTTGGAACTTGATTGATCGTAGCTAAAATTAGCCCTGGCTTTCAAACCGTCTACAATTTTCCATTCTCCATATGCACTACTGAGAATGCGGTTGGATTTCGTAAGATCGGTAATCGTTCCGTAAGACAAGGGGTTAGGAATCGTGGGATAATAAGGACTTAAAGGATAGCTTCCGTCTTCTTCCTGCAAAGGAACATTCGGGGCCCAGTAAATAGCTGCCGTGATGATACCGCCGTTCTCAAACGATCCACCGGTAATTGTATTATTCGCTTGTGAATTAGACAAAACGATATTGGCGCCTACATTAATTTTATCAGATATTTCCTGGTCAATGTTCAACCGACCATTATATCTTTTATAATCTGTTCCGATAATCACCCCGCGTTGATCGAAGTAATTACCCGAGGCAAAGTACCTCGTTTTGCCGTTACCGCCGGAAAGAGAAATATTATGTTGTTGAGTCAGACCGTTTCTTATGATAGCATCCGTGGCTGACTTGGAAGATGCATCGGCCTGCGCGATTTCATCCGGGGAATAAACCGGTGTATATGGATCTACCGTTGAAGCATCCACGGAACCATAGTACGGCGCAATTTTATTGTCCCTATACCATTTTTCCTCGCGCAATAAGTTCCTTTGCATCATGTATTCCTTGGCATTAAAAACGGGATACATCTTATCAACTTTCTGCAAACCGTAGGTCCCGGAATATTGCAAGTTTGGCTTACCGGCAGCTCCCCTTTTCGTGGTAATTAAAACGACACCCGCACCTGCCCTGGCGCCGTAGATAGAGGCGGCGCTCGCATCTTTTAAAAATTGGATGGACTCAATATCATTGGGATTGATAAAATTTAAAGGAGATTTATCCACGCCTCCAACCGCGTATTTTGATCCGACACCGCCATCCATACTAGGTTGGCCTGCCGCGTCATTAACGGGTATTCCATCGATCACGTAAAGCACGCCTGCATTGGCAAAGG